>JAUWWG010000034.1 GCA_030616985.1 Thermoplasmatota archaeon | reverse complement strand
CCATAGGTTGACCATGGCCAAATGAAAATATAAAGTTGCTTTCTTCTTGATCTATACCACCCGTTGCAATTTCCTCACCTAGTATTTTTTTCGCGCGGATCTTGGGAAACAACAAAGCATTCAATGGCCCAAGCTTATTGATTTTTGTTAGTACTTCATCACTAAGTCCCTTTCTCATAGATTGAGTATTTTCAGTGGATCTTACTTCAAAACCACCAGGCTTTAGGGAATCTTGTACGATCAGATTTTCAAAGTGTGCTTCACCAGTCGGCCATTTAAACGGTAAATCATGTGCACCAATAATCTTTCTGAATAAATCAACACCAGGAACTCTTTGAAAATCTGTACCGCTTCCTGTTTGAACAACAGCGGTATTTTTCCATTCACCCATATCATTGATTATTTCCTCGTAAAATATTGTCCGAGCACTAAAAGCGCTAGCATCTTGTACATCCCATCCAGTAATACGTCCAACTATATTTTCCTGATGTGGATATTTTTCATCATAATTGGTAAGAAATCGATCTTTTTGATATATTGAAACTTTATCATCTCGTGGTATC
Source organism: Thermoplasmatota archaeon (assembly GCA_030616985.1). GTDB lineage: Archaea > Thermoplasmatota > E2 > DHVEG-1 > DHVEG-1 > JAUWWG01. The sequence goes on along the minus strand of JAUWWG010000034.1, from coordinate 20,074 downwards.
GGATCAATGTTTCCATAAATGAAATCACTTGCCACATCCCAACCATATTGAAGAGAGCAAGCATCATCAGTATCATAATAGTAATATTGTGGTATCATATTGGCATCGCCAACAATAGCAATATACATCGGATATTTATCGTAGTAATCTTTCAAATTTTTCAAATCATCTTCATTCGTTAATTCCATTTGAAGAAGTTTTGCAAGTAATTCGTTTAACGACTCATGTATCTTGAATGTATGTTCATTTGAATCTTCAATAAGATCAGGATTTGAAGCGGGAAAGACAACTCCAGGCGGAGGATTTGGAACAATGCTTTCATCGCCAACGAATGTAAACTCTGGTTTTGCAAAAATAATTCCTTTATGGTAAGCCGTAAGATAAGGTGCAATTGAAGATAAACCTGGCATATTAGGTACTACAGAACTATTCAACTGTTCAATAGTGACATCGATTTTATAATCTCCTGTTTTTGAAGCTATATACTGTCCAGCTACATTGAGACTATAAGTTCCAGGATTATCATAAATAATTGTCTCCCATTCAACTTTATCTTTTTTGATTCCACCATCAGAATCACGTTCAGGGATACCTCCAACGGTGAACGCAAGAGCTAACCAGTTTCCATCAGGATCAAAAAACATAGGCATTAATTGACTTCCGGTTTCTTCAACATCTTCATCAACAAGGTTTTCAGCGTAAATTTTAACTCGTGCATATTTGTAATCAGATGGTACTTCAAATTCATAGGCTGCCACTGTAGGAATACCTTTTAACGAGCCTAAACCCATGTTAATAATGTGGGCGACAGTGAAAGAGTTGGAATTAAGTGTTCCTTCAAAATGATATGTTGTATCATTCAAAATTTCAGCTTCTACAATATCCGTCGGATTTGTAATTGTAATGTATTTCAATTCACCGAATTTTTCTCTCACTAAATCAATTGAAGCGTTTACAATTTCATCTGCATTCGTAAATCTTACTATATTTCCATATCCCCCAACATTTTCTCCACAAACAATAGTGTATTTCACTCCAAGCTTTTCAAAAGTTTGTCTTACATCCTCATCAATTTTATCGGTTACAATTACTGGAATACGAAGATACGACGCAATTGGAGCGGCGGAAACCCCTAGATTATAACCTGTCTGACTGTCTTCGATTACTAATACAGCTCTGCTACTCTCCCAAAAGGTATTGGCAATTTCAAGTGAAATATTCTTAGCCGATTCTTTAAATTCACAACCTATCGTTAAATCCACAGGTATGCCTATCATTTGTTCTGCACGTAAAACTGCTCGAGATGGATCTTTTAAATTTTTTATATATAGTGGTATAATTTCTTGTTCACCTTCCACATCATAATGAACAGCCAGCGGTGTAGCAATTAATGGATAAAATGGACAGTCATCAGAAACAGTAATGGAATTAGGTACATCATTTAATGTTCCACAAACGCTATAAAGATCTTCTATTTCAGCACCCTGGGCACCAGTCGTATCAGGAACCCAAAGAAAAATACCAATTGAAGAAATAAGAAGTATTACAACACCCATTATCACTATTAATTTATCATTCTTCCTCATTCTGTTTCTATCCCCCGTTGTGTCATACTATTATAATTAATTTTTATAAGTACTCTAGTATATATAAGTACTCTAATTATATAGGTACTCTAGTATATTCGTACCTTTCTATATAATGCTTTCCATTATAGTCATAAATTGTTACTGAAAAATTCAATAAAAATTGATGTTTAACACCATGCGTCTGTACCTAGTTTTTTGGATAAGATATGAACCATTCAATACCTTTAATAAGCAAGCACTTTATTACCCTGGTCCGAGAGTGTAATACATGATGGAGGAAGGAATGTCCAAACAGTTACAAGATCAGATAAATAGATTACAACAACTAAGAATACAGCTTCAAATGGTAATGCAACAACGTCAACAAGTTGATTTAAGACTAAAGGAAACAGAAGAAGCATTAGAAGAATTGGACAAAACAGATGCGAAAACCCCCGTCTACAAAAGTATAGGTGCAATTCTTATAAAAACAAAGGGAAAAAGCGAAGTTATAAAAGAGTTGAAAGCTAATAAAGAATCCCTAAGTCTAAGAAAAACTACGCTAGATAAACAAGAAGGAAGAACCAAGGAGAAACTAAACGAACTGCAAAGTAAGGTTCAGAACGCCATAAATTTATCTGACGGGAATGTATAACATTATTTGATATTTGATTCATATGTTTAAGGAGAGACGCTTTTCAGCCCATGAGGATTTCAGAACAGGCATCTTCTGCAAACTTTCTTTATTTTTGGGGTTTTTTCTATTGATATTTTATGTTTTTTTAAAAATAATCTCTTCGTTTATAGGTCAGAATAATACAGGTTTTATTCAAACCATCTATGATCTTTCCCAATCTAGTGTTGCTGATTCCATTATCGCTTTTTCTATCGTGTTTTTGGGAGTTGGATTCATCTTGTATTTCTTCCACCTTCAATTCGTAAAGCTATCCAAAATAGCGGATGAAATCGAAAATGAGGAAGAAATTAAAGAGTCTGACTGAAAAATATTTTATTTTCCAAATCTTCTTTTTCTCTGCTGACATGTCCGTATGGCTTTAAGAAAATCTCTTTTACTAAATACGGGCCAGAAAACATCAGAAAAATAAAGCTCTGAATATGCCAATTGCCACAATAGAAAGTTAGAAATCCTTTCTTCGCCTGAGGTTCTAAGGATTAAATCAGGATCGGGTAATTCATTGGTATACATATATTTTGACACCGTGGGTTCTGTTATATCCTTAATTTCTAGACTGCCATCCTTGACGTCTTTTGCTATGTTTCGTATCGCCCTCACTATTTCCTCTCTTCCCCCATATGCAAGTGCAATGTTGAGGGAATATTTGTCGTAATTTTTTGTTTCGTTCAGAAGTACTTGAGCTGACTCCCTCAGATCCTTCGGCAATGATTCGATGTGACCTATTACTCTTACCTTTACTTGATTTTTATGTATGCGAGAATCTTTGGATGCCTTATCCAATTCGTTTTTGCAGAGTTTCATGAGTAATTCTACTTCACCTGTATCCCTCTTAAAATTTTCTGTTGAAAAAGCATATAGCGTAAGATTTTTGATTTTAAGCTCAAAACACCACTCCATAACCTCTTCGACTTTATCTCTTCCAAAAAGATGACCTGCACCTGGTGCCAGACCTAAATCTGTTGCAAAACGTCGATTTCCATCCATAATTATAGCAACATGTTCTGGCACTGGATCTCGTTTTATTTCTCCGATTAGTTTGTAGTTTCGAAATTCGTTTATTTTTTTTGAGACATAGTTGTATATATCAGATTTATAAATCATTGTAGAAAGTTTTCTTGCAACATTACTACTTATTGCATATTCTTCCAATTTATCGAGTTTTTTTCCTGCGATTGCCCTCAGAGATGATTTTTTCGAAGAAATACGACCTACCCCGCGTTACTTACATGTTTTTTATGATTTATATATCTTGAGATTCGTCTCTAGCTTTTGTTTAAAAATCCATAGACATCCTTTTATAACAAGAAGATATTCCAGCGTCCTACAGTTTAAAGGGTGATAACCTGGGAAACATAAGACCAACGTACATAAAAACCATTGCCAAGGAGCTTATAGAAACATATCCTGATCAGTTTGTTGCTGATGATTTTCAGCATAATAAGGTGAAGGTTGCAGAGTTATGCGATGTCAGCAGTAACTTGATGAGGAATCGCATAGCAGGATATATTACAAGATATTTAGTATCTAGGGGCAAAGGAAGGACAAGTCAACCCATTTCTGAGTAATAACCAATATTTATTTTAAGGGAGGTAAATTCGCATTTGGGTGAATTTATAGAAAATATAAGTAGAGCCGTAACCGACTTACAAAATGGAAAAATTATCCTAATCTATGACGATGATGATAGAGAAGGTGAAGCAGATATAGTTATGGCTTCAGAGTTTGTTGCCCCTGAATCGATAAGAACAATGAGAAAAGATGGGGGTGGACTCATATTTCTTATGACCTCCAGCGAGATTGCGGATAAGTTAAAACTTCCTTTTTTAGCTGATCTTTTCTCAGACGTGGATGACAAATATCCTGTCCTAAAGGAGCTTATCCCTAACGATATCCCATATGACTCGAAATCTTCTTTCTCTTTGTATATCAACCACCGAGATACTTTCACGGGCATAACTGATATTGATCGTGGTCTAACCATGAATAAATTCGCGGATCTTGCAAAAAAAATAGAAAACATTGATGATGGTGCTGCAACTAAGATGTTTGGAAAAGAATTTAGATCGCCGGGCCATATTCCAATATGCGTTGCCTCAAAGAATTTATTAAATGAGAGAGTTGGGCATACTGAACTGGTTGTATCCCTTCTAAAGATGGCGGACGTCATACCCGTAGGAAGTGGCTGTGAGATCATGGGCGACACTGGCAGAGCACTATCTAAAACTAAAGCAAAACAGTATGCCGATGAAAATGGGTTTGTTTTTTTAGAAGGTAAAGACATAATAAAAGCGTGGAAAAAATGGTCAAAGTAATGGCAACCGGAACATTTGATCTCCTCCACATGGGACACATCTATTACTTGAAAGAAGCTAAGAAATTAGGTGATAAACTAGTTACAGTAGTAGCAAGAGATTCCACGGTGAGAAAACTAAAACATGAACCAGTAACACCGGAGGATATGAGACTAGGAATTATCAGAGAATTGAAAATGGTAGACGAGGCCGTACTTGGTCATGAGGATGACATGTATGCAACTGTCGAAGATCTTAAACCAGACATAATTGCACTTGGTTATGACCAGCTACACGACGAAAAAAAGATTGAAAGGGAGTTAAAGAAACGAAATATAAATGCAAAAGTGGCTAGACTACCTAAATACAGTGAGATGGAAGATCTAAACGGAACTCGAAGGATAATTGGGAAGATTATATCAGCCTATGAATTTCAAAAGAGCATGGAGAAAATCGAGGGAAAATGAAAAAAATTGGTATTGTCGACACAACATTTGCAAGGTATGATATGGGAAAATCAGCCATTGATGAATTGGAATCAAACAGTACCGGTTTTAGGATAATAAGATACACGGTACCTGGGATAAAGGATATCCCCGTGGCGTGTAAAAAACTGTTTGAAGAACAGGATTGTGATATTATTATGGCCCTTGGTATGCCTGGTCCAAAGCCTATAGACAAGCAATGTGCCCATGAGGCAAGCACAGGCATTATACAAACCCAACTGATGTGTAACAAGCATATTTTAGAAGTCTTTGTACATGAGGATGAAGGGAGAGACGAAAGGGAACTTGCATGGCTTGCAAACAATCGCGCTCGGGAACATGCATTAAATGCACTAGAGTTATTGTTCAAACCGGAAGGACTTATTAAAAAAGCAGGTAAAGGTCTGCGAGAAGGATTCAAAGACGCAGGACCTTTGAAAAATTAAGGAGATAAAAAGATATGGTAAAGGATGAAAATATGAAGATAGGTGCCGTTGTTTCGGAGTTTAACTATGACATCACCATGATGATGCTCGAACGAGCGAAAGAGCATGCACAGTTTCTTGGAGCGGAAATAACACATATTGTCAAAGTACCTGGCGTGTTTGACATGGGCCTAGCCGTTAAAAAACTCTTGGAGAGAAAGGACGTTGATGGAGTAGTAACCATTGGAGCAGTAATTGAAGGTGAGACAGAACATGATGATATTGTTATACAGAATGCTGCTCGTAAAATAGCTGACCTATCCATAGAATATAGCAAACCTGTTGGCTTAGGCATCTCTGGACCGGGTATGACAAGATTGCAGGCAGGAGCAAGAATTGAGAGAGCAAAAGCTGCAGTTGAGGCGGTAGTAAAACTCCATAGAAGATTAAGACTGTAAAGGAATAATTTTACCCTATTCCTTTTTTTCTTTACCAATCATTCTGAAGAGAGAAGGTAAATGAATAGTATATGAACCATCTTTTTGTATAATGATTGGTTCATCTTCAAGAAGTCCTTTAACGTCAATCTTGTATTTACCTGGTCTTTCGATATCTATTGTCTCAGGGGTATCACGTCCCTCTGTTTCAGATTTTAATTTCTCTATAATCGCTCTTCTGTGTTCATCATCAGTTATACGAGCTATATCGTCTTTGTTGCCTAAAGATTTCTTTTTATTTCTTACTCCCTCAGGAAGATGCTGTTCAAGTGCTTTGCGGACATCTTTTGGTTTAATGTTAATCCAGTTTCCAGATTTATCAATTACATCCTTATTATGTTCACCCATTAAATCCATTATCACGGAGTTTATGTCTTGTCCTACCTCTTCAGTAATAGAGTTTCTCTCTTTCTCATTCAATGGTTCCTTTGTGAAGAAAAAACGATTGCCTCCGCAATCAGGACACCCTTTTAAAAGCTGTGAAGATCCATCTTCGAATACAAGCCCGCATTTCAGACATTGATGGGGCATTATTTAACTCCTTTTTCCAGGTATTATTTTTGTTTGAATCATATTGTTGTCCTTGCGTATTGTTTTTAATAGATCTGCAGGCCCAATTACAGTCATACGAGGTTTTTTCATCTTTCCTAAAAATTTCTGAAGAAAGGTAGGTCTATCTTCGCTATATCCTTCCATCTCAATTCCAATAAATGTATCCTGTTCAATTTCCCTCATAGTATGCTCTATCAGGCTTGTCTGTTCCATAGATGTAAGACCTTGTTCCAATACCAATACCTTTCCACTTTGAACTTCTTTAAGTATAAAATCCAATTTTTCATTGGAGGATAACTCTTCTAATTTATGACGAGATATAAGGTTAACCGAGATTCCCTTGTCTTTTTTTGTCAATTTAGTCACCTCCGTCTTTTCCTTCTTTTTCTTCCGAATTGCTTCACCATCGTAGTGTAGAGATTTTCTGAATTGTATCCAGTCAATGCGCTTATTGGTATAACAGGGTGCTGCGGAAACGCAGATTTTAAAGTAGCTGGACTTGAATCATCCATATCTATTTTATTTGCAGCTATTAAAACGGGAAGATTTCTCGCCTCAAGATTCCCAAGAATGGTTACATTCACCTGGGTAAAGGGATCTTGTGTTGAATCCATAACGAGCAACACCCCGTCAACATCCTCGAGCCACCTAATAGACTCTATTACCCCCTCTGTAGCTTCCTTTGCCCTTCTCTTTGCCTCTTCCCTACTCAAACCATATGTGTTCATAAATTCTTTAAAATCCACTTTGGTAGCAATACCAGGGGTGTCTATAATATCCATAAAAAGAGAGGATTTTCCATTTTCCACTTTTACATTTTTTTTGCATTTCGCCACTCGTGTTTCGTGAGGAATATCAGAAACACTACCCATAATATCCCCAGTCCAATCGCGAAGGATACGATTAGCTAGGGTGGTTTTTCCAACGTTTGGAGGGCCGTAAATGCCTATCCTAGCATGCCTCTTACCAAAGATTTTTTGAATTATTGTTGAAAAACTACCTCTACTAAATAATCCCATCCAATTCTTCCTCCTAGTAACTAGGTAAAGTACTCAAGAAGGTATGCCAACAGTACTTTATTAGTTTAATGGTAAAGTGTCTTGATTGCAGCAATTTTGAATTAATTTTATGACAATCCTTAAATAGCAATAAATTCATTCTTGACAAACTGAATTTAGTTGGGAGGCATCATAATTATGAGTGAGGAAAACACATTGGTGAAAGGAGCAGAACACTTAGGTTATCTCGAAGAAAGACTGCGTCAGGCAACAGATGAGATTGATAGTATCAAAAGTTTGTTTTCTAAAAGCACAGAAGATTTATCTAGAATCCAGAACATGCTAGATGTAGGTAAATTAGGAGAAATCAGTACTATCATCGAAAAATGTGAAGGACGCGCTACTGAAGCTGAGAAAAAAAGAGACGAGGCGTTTCACGGAGCGAGAAAATACAGCGAGGAACTTGATAAAGAAAAAGAGCGCCTTATCAAGCTATGGGACGCTTACAAAAATCAAGAGGAGGAACTTTCTGCTGCCGAAGCGAAACTTACCAGTTTCGAAGAACATGCAAGAAATGCCGAGGATTCCAAAAAACAATTGGAAGATGATTTCGGCGCTCGGATAACTACACTTACCCAAAAACTAGAGGAAAATGAAAACAAAGTCAAACAGTTTGATGAGTACAAACAAAGATTTGAAGAATTAGACAACATACATAATCAACTGGAAGAGGAAGTCCATTCTTTAAAAGGAAAGATTAATGAAAAGGACGGCACGATAGATTCATTGCAGAAGGATCTTGTCAAGGCAAAAGAGTATGAAAAATATGCAGAGTATAAAGACAAATTCAGCGAAACATCAGAACAATATGAAAAAGAAAAGGAACGTCTTACAAAATTATATCATTTATATGAAGAAACTGAGACTGAGTGTAATAAACTGAGAGAGGAAACAAAAGACTGGCAGAACTGGTTCAACTCAAATAAAGAGATATTTGACAAATTGTTTTCTGCATCTCCACCCGTGAGTACAATGAATACAAAAACAAGCGAAAAACCAAAAGAGATTTTTCCAACAGTTCAAACGACAAATCAGCCAAAGCCTAAAAAAAAGAGAAGACTGAGCTTTAAAAAGTAACCCAACTTCTCTTCCTTTTAATTTTTTTATTCTATTTTTATAGTACTTATACCGCTTTCGTTTTCACTTACAAGGATGATATTCTCCATATAATTTTTAATATCCTCAATATGAGTAATAAGAAATATTTGTTTGAATTTAGATGATAGACTATTCAGCGCTTTCATAATATTCTGCCGTCTTATCATATCCTGCGATCCAAATATTTCATCCAGTATTATGAAATTAAATAACCCACCCGCACGTTCTGTAATAACCTCAGAAATAGCAAGTCTCAGACAAAGATTTGCTAAATCTTCCTCACCACCAGAAAAACGCTCTATTTCATAAGGATTACCACCATCATAAACCATGAGATTGTAATTTTCATCAATATCAATCTCCTGGTATTTCCCATCGGTTAGACGGCTGAAAAAATCAGAGGTATATAAAGATAAAGCTGGTCGTATCCTTGAGATAAGATGCGATCTAAAAGACGACATAACGTCGCTTAACATTTTGAGATTCTGTGCATTTCTTTTCTCATTCATTATACGTTTCTTAAATTCTTTTAACTCATCCATTTTTTCATGCAGGGTTTTTATCTTACTGATAATAAGTTTTTTTTCACCATCTTTTTTCCCAAGCTCTAGTTTTGCAGATCCGAGTTGATCCTTTTTTTCGCCAAGTAGATCCAACATAGACTGATATTTACTATAAAGCCCTTTAACCTGATTTTTAATAGCCTCATATTCCTTCAGATCAAACTCTACTTCCCCAATCTTAGCCTTTTGTTTCTCTTTATCTTCTATCTCTTTTTTTTCCCTTTCGAGTTCTATTGACGTATTTCTGATTGTGGTATCGATCCTTTCTTTTTTTCTCTGTTGTTTCTGAAGATAATCCCTTCTTTTCTCAAGAGCTTGCCTCTCACGAAACGTTTTTTCATATTTTTCCTGCTCTATTAGTATATCCTTTGAAAAAATCTCAATTTCCTTGTTTTTGCTGTTTTTTTCTTCATCAAATTTTTTTAAAAGCTGGTCATGTTGATCACCAAGTACTCTATCGCAAGTAGGGCAACTTGCATCTGGGCCCATTTTTTCTATATTTTTTCTTTTGGAATCTATCTCCCGTATACTTTTATTAAGACTTGTTATTAGTGTTTTTTTCCGCTCTTTTATTTTAATGATTTCCTCAATTTCCTTATCGGTTTTATCCATTCTTTCTTCAACATTTTTGATCTCTTTTGCAATGTCCCCAAAACCCTTCAATTCTTTTTGTTGCTCCTCTAAACTTGCTTGTCTTTTTCCTATTTTGTTTTGTAATTCTTTGATTTGCTCCTGTAACTTACCTTTATTTTCAAAAAGAGTTTTTTGCTCACCGAGTTGTTCTTTACGTAGATTTATTTTTTCATATTCATTTTTACTGTTTTTATATTTTTTTTCCAGGATTTCCGACTCTTTTTTGAACGTTTGTATTTTTTCTTTCACCTGCTTTATAGAAAGAACCATAACTTTTTGTTTCTCATTTAGCTCCCCTGTTTCAGCTTTATACTTTTCAATCTTATCTTTTCCCGTTTTATCAACAAGATCCTGACTTAATTTTTCTATCAGAGAACTCTTGTGTCGCTTATCAGATCTTATCTCCTTTATGACTTCATCTAACGCATCTATACCAAGCATTTTGAGTATGAGCGGTCTTCTCTCACTGGCATTCATGGTTGATAAAGCGTTTAACTCCTTTTGCTTGGCAAATATTGATGTGAAAAATGATTTGAAATCCATACCCAGTTTTTTTTGCACAAATTTGCTGACTGTCTCCGCACCACTTGCTGCTATGTTTCCATTAACAGTTGCCGTCGCAGAAGCATTCAGATTTTTCCCAGTCATTTCGCGAACTATTCTATACTGATCATCCTCAAATACAAATTCCAGCTCTACCCTACAGGGTTCTGATGTTTCTGCGCCCTCACGTTTTATCTGATCCGCCGATGTTCTTGCTGCAACAGGGCCATAAAGAACCCACGATATTGCCTCAAAAATTGTGGATTTCCCAGCACCATTAAGTCCAATTACCCCTGTCACACCATCTGGAAACTCAACGACTATTTGTTTGAATTTTCTGTAATTTCTAAGTACAAGTGTTTTAAGTATCATTCTTCTTCATCTCTTGCCTCAACTCTCCAGATGTAATCCATACCAAGCTCTAGCAAAGTTTCTTTTTCTTCAATATTCTGGTTTCCAAGAAACGTTCTAAATTCCTGTGAAAGCGCATTTATCCTTGAATTTTCACTGAATACCGAATCACTATCTCTTACTATAACCGCCTTGATTTCATAGTGAGCCGCTTTATTGCTCTGAGCCCGTATCTCACTAAAATCAATTCCTCTGTAGAGATGTGATGGTATATCTTCAAGTATTATTCTGAATATCTTACCCTCTGGTTCTACTGCCCCAACTGTATCTTTTATTTTTTTCATTACTTCATCTAAACTGAGATTGAAACATCGAATGGGTTTCGTATCAATCATTGGTCTGTTTTTCAATGTGATAAAACTATGATTTAGTTTTTTATCTGTTAGTTCAAGTTCTATGAATCCCTTCTTATCCCCAGAATCTGTAAATGTCAAACATTCGGTAGAACCTGCATAAAAAGTATTTTTGGAAACTTCAGTGTATTTATGATAATGACCAAGTGCAATGTAGTCAAAATCTGTTTTTAAATAAGATACGGGTATGAAAAGTTCGTTGAATTCATTCATGCTGAATTCTTTTATGCCTTTAACACATCCATGAGTAACCAAAATATTGTAATCTGAGGAAGAATCGCTTTTGAGTTTGTCAAGATTATTGTCAAATTCGTCTTTTGAGGAAGATTGAGGAACTGCATGAATAGTTATTTTTTCGTTATTTATGGTAAGAGATACAACTTCATATTTAGCATTGTATACCGGGTAGATGTGTTCTATGTGATCAAATATACTGAAGATATGACCTGTCTCTTTGAGTTTTGGATGTTCATGATTTCCAGCAATTAGCACAAAAGATATGCCCTGTTTTGAGAGGCGTAATATTTGTTTGATGGCAAAAGTTATTGCCCTGTTGTTTGGCCTTACTGAGTCGAATAAGTCACCAGCATGAATGATTAAATCAGGTTTTGATTTGACAGCGTAATCAACAAACTGTTTGAAGGCATCGTAAACATCCACTTCACGTTGGTTTATTCCATCCTCTGTTACTTTACGGTAAGCGGAATAACCCAAATGTGTATCAGCAACATGTAAAATCTTCATATTATCGTCGTCTTCGGTCCATCTTCATAGAAACAATATCACATGCAAGCGTAACAGCATCCAAGGTCGGGGCCACAGGTGGAGCATATGCAGTCTCTAGTTTTCTTAACGTTTCAATATTCATTCCACTTAGGATCGCACAAGCAAACGTGTTTATCCTTTGTGCTGCATTATCTCCAACGGCCTGAGCTGCCAGTATGCGCCCGGTCTCTTCATCTACAAAAACTTTTACGGTGATAGGTTTGCCTCCCGGGAAATATTCAGGAAGCGAAGAACCATTAAATTTACCTGAAACAACAGACACGTTATCCTCACGACTTACAGTTGATCCAACTGCAGCTATCTCAAGGTCAAATAAAGCTGTTGTACATGTTTGCAAAACACCATCCGGTAATTTGTAATTTCCACCAGCCGAATTTACACCAGCTGCAATAGCTTGCCTTACAACAATGCTACCTAAGCCGATAGGTAAGGACTTTTTTGTGATGAAATCCTTGTATTCTGTGCAATCACCAACAGCATAAACAGTTTCAACAGAGGTCTCAGATCTTTCATTCACTGTGATATAACCGGTTTTGCCTATCTTGCATCCAGCGCTTTTGGCTAAGGATATCTTGGGTTTACACCCTGTAGAAATAACCAAAAGATCGGTTTCAATATCTTCTTCTTCACCTGTTTCATTATTTTTTTTGGAAACAGAATGTATTTTTCCATTTTTGCTTTCAATTTTCGTAGCAAGATGATTAGTAAAAAATGAAATATTCTTTGAAATCTCTTCATGCACTTGATTAGACATGTCTTCATCGAGAGTATTAGCAAGTATGTTTGGTAACGCCTCTATGACCGTGACATCCATACCTTTTTTATGAAGGCTATCGGCCATTTCAAGTCCAATGAGTCCTGCCCCGATTATCGTCGCATTTTTACCTTTTTTTACAAAAGAATGAATTTTTTTTCCATCTTCGATAGTTCGAACGACATTAACACCATCAACCAAGACACCATTCACGCAAAGGTTCTCTATTGGAGGAATTGATGGTTTTGCCCCTGTAGCTATTATTAAAGAACTGTATGGTTTTTCAATTATTTCTTTTCCTTTTTTTGCTATAACAACCTGTTTTTTCACATCTATTTGCTCCACAGTTGTTTCCATTAAAAGATCAATATTTGCTTTCTTAAACCATTCTTCTGAGAACTCTATAAGATCTTTAAATTCTGGAATTCTGCCAGAGACAGCATATGGGAGGCCGCATTTGGAATATTGCGGATACTTGCCTTTTTCAAAAACAGTAATCTTAGCTTTTCTATCTGTTTTACGTGCAAATTGTGCAGCGGTACCTCCTCCTGCCCCACAGCCAATCACCACTATGTTTTTATCTTGATTCACATAAATCCTCAATTCGGTCTAATAGCATTGTTTTTTTAATGTTTTTGGATTGAATTTTAAAAAAATTATTCTGGCCTATATCCAAACACAATAATCATAAAAAACATAGTTAAAAATACTGACATAACATCTGGAAATGGATCAGTCATTTCATTCCTTTCAGCCCCCATGACACTCAAATCTGTTAATGATTGTCCACCCGTAAGAACATCGCCACAGCTATATGCCCCTTGCCTAACAAGTATACTACCCGCCTCGTGCTCTATCCCTACCAAATGACTTTGTGGTCCAATAATTTCCAATGTTTCATTTCTCAATTCACAAATACTGAGCACAATGCCCTCTATTTTATCTATAAAATATTCTGATTCTGATACAGTCGTAAGATCATGTATGGCAGTTTCCATATATTCCAAAGAAGACGCATAGTTCTTTACCCATATGCCACTAATTATGTCCATAATCTCCTGTTTGTTTTTTTGATCACATATATTACTTGCTTCCATCCACATTTGCTGTGTAAGCCATGCTTGTTCCTGCATACCAGTATCAATAACCGTCAGAAACTCAGATACACTCAGATTATTTGCTATCATATCTTTTGCCGTATTCTCTGCAACTTCTGTTTCATAGAGAAATACTTCCTCAACCTTGCTGAAATTGTCTGTCAATATACTATGTCCATACTTTCCCAGCAGCTCAAAAGATAACTCTGCGGCCTCACCGGTTTCATATGGATCAAAGATAGCATTATCACATATATGAAATGGAACATATATGGAGGAACAGGCATGATTTGCCGCAAACCAGCCACTACTTAATTTTTCATAGTTCTGTTTTGGGATCTTATATATTGCCACAGCTTCATAACTAAAAATATCTTCACACATCGGCCTAAGTCCATTGAGATCCTCTCTGTGAAGACGTGACCAATTTATCATGTCACTAACAGAAATAGAACCGTATCTGGGCTGAATATGTTTCATCACTTCATCTTCCCATGCTTTAAACTTATAACATAACTTAATCCTCGCTTTGTTGTCATCAATATCTAGTAACTCTACACTAAAATCCCCAACCGTTTCTCTATTGCCTAGTTCTATCTTGACTCTGGTTCCTCTTTTTAGAATTTTCCCATCGATAATTTTAAAAAATGGGATCTGTCGTGCAATAATCGAGTTTTCTCCAACATCAACAATTCTTACGCAATATAAAGAATTCAACGAAATTACTCCATCTTTTCTGACATATTCTTCTTTTTCGATGTCAAAGGATGACGCAATCAGAAGTTTTTTGTGAATTTGAGTTCTCCATAGCTCCTTAGGATAATTTGACATCACTACAACGCCATCATTTATCTCTTTTATATCATAATGAAACGCATCTGCTTCAACTACATAACCACTATTGGGACCCACAACAAAAAGATTTTCGGATACTCCTGTGGCATGCATTTTATCTACGAGATATATGGTCATTAACGAGACAGCGTCATCTTCGTCATCAGCTATTTCGCAAGCATATCTTATCCAGTCAAAATCATCCCAAGCATATCTCGTCGGGTTTTTCCAATTTGAATTTGTATCGGCATCACCAAATGCTATACCGGAATCACTAAGAGTCATTCCTGCTTTAACTATATTTGGAATTGTATCATTTTTAGTAGCCACCCCGATGAATTTATGCTTTGTTTCAAAAATCATGGGTTTTCCAGTCCACGGATGATGATATGTGTATTCATATCCTTCTGGAACAATACATAATACTTGAAGACCTGGCCTACTTGGATCCCTGACTTTCAAAAGAAGATTGTAATCCCCTGTAGTCGAATCGCCACAGGCAACTATATCCTTACATCCTTTAGTCGTACAAGATAACACAACATTAAAGAAAAGAATTGCAGCAAATATGGCAGCAATAATCTTGAATTTATTCATACAATTACATTATAGTATGAATTTAAAAATATAAAAAGATTGTTTGAAAAATGGGCAGTTTTGGCAGTTGATCTATTTTATTGCTTTTTTGGTCTTCTTTGCAGTTGTCTTTTTTGTAGTTTTTTTATCCTGTTTTTTTACTTTGTCTTCGTCCTCAAGTTTCTTCTCTAGTTCTTTGGGTTCTTCTTTGGGTTCAACTGGTTCTTCTGGCTCTGTTTCTTTAATCTCTTCTTCTGGTTCAACTGGGCTTTCTAGTTCTTCTGGTTTTTCTTCTTTGGGTTCTTCTTTGGGTTCTTCTTTAGGTTCAACTGGCTGTTCTTCTTTTTGTGGAAGTTCCTCAGGTGATTTCTCTCCTTCCTTGAGTAGTTCTTCCACGGGTTCAGTTTTCTCCTCTGATTTTTTCTCTTCCTTCTTTGGAGCTTTCTTTCCTTTTTCCTCTGTTTCCTTAGCCTCAGACTGTTCCACTATCACAGGTTTCTCTTCTTCTATTTCGATCGTTGGAGGTGAAAGAACCTGCGTCTTGTATACCTCAACCCTCTTTACGGGATATAATTTCTTACAATTTTTGTAGATGTCACTACCTATTTTTCCATCTATGATGGACTTCACAAATTCAGACAGCGTACTAACCTTTGCCCGATCGAGAATAGTCTTTTTCATGGTTTCACGGACTATTTTTCTCTGAGAATTTTGTATACGTTTATCAGTTGTAGCAAAGGGTTTTACCCTAATAGTCGCACCATCTCGCGTAGTAGCATCATATACTCCATCAATTTTTGATCTTTTTCTCCTAATCATTCTTCTAAGATAATCTGATGTGAGCGTATGACCAACAAACTGTGTATGTGCATTTGTCTCTTCTACATTATGTATTTTGAAGTAAAGTTTTATGTGAGATTTCCTGAAATCATTCGTCAAATCTTGGAGAGAAACTTCTGTCACCCTATTTATCAAATTAGCAGGTTTATCTGCCAAAGTGTCAGCTATAGTAACATTATCGAATGATGGTGGTGCCAGAACATTATACCAAGTCTTTGCTTTCCACTTATCTTTCATCTTCCGTGCTACTGTTCTTGATCGTGCTTTTGCCATAGACATCACTCTATTATTTTTCTACAAATATAGTACAATGATTTTTTCGGTAACACACTCCATATACTTAAAATTATGCGACAGATCAGTAGTTCCGCAAGTTAAAGATTTAAGTGTGTGGAATGTGATTTTGGTATGTTCTAACAAAACACATAACACACACTTGGGATGGGAATGCACAAAAAGATATATAACACTATTTTGAAGTCACTGGAAAGAGGTGTTCATCTTCCAACCAGATGTAACACAATCCATAATAACAAGACGGTATTTGGGATTTTATTACATACCTCGTTTCTGAATCAATTCGTAGAGACAACAGTACAACAACTTGGTTGTTATTCATCAAACGTATGTAGTGCAGATACTATTTTTAAGCGAATAAAAACGTATCGTTGGCAGAAAATACTTCTTGATTTCAAAACTATCAATCTGCAATTGTTCAGAGAATGGGTAGATAAACCAAAAAGGAAAGTTTATCTCGCTGTTGATTGTCATGATGTACCTCGATATATTAGGAAGAAAAGAGATTGGAAACCTCGGAAGAAAAAATGTGATGATATCGATATGATAGTTCATAGTAAGAAACAATCTGGGACGTATAATTTCCACAGAATTATATCTGTGGATATTGTAGATGATGAAAAATTCACTGTTGGTTTTGAACCTGTTCTTAATGATTATGATCAGGGTAAACTTTCTGTATCTCTCATTAAAAATGTCAAGAAGATGATCAATATAAAAGCAGTATTGATGGATAGGGGATTTTTCAGAGCAGTCACTGTAGATATTTTGCAAGAACATAGCATTCCTTTTATTATCAGAGTAATTAGAACAAAACGGATCAATAGATTTCTTGAAGAATTCAAGAAGAATAGAAGAGCATGGTGCACATATGATTATGAGATTAATAAAACTGCTCATGGGCGCAGTGATAGACGAGGAACTCAGGTAAAGACAACGGTAGTGATTGTAGATAATTCAACGGTAGAGAGGATATCTGTTGAGAAATATGATGAAAACGATAGGTATTTCGTATTTATCACGAATCTTTCGGTAGATTCCCAAGAGATAGCATTTCAATTAGCCAAGGATTTCAGGAAAAGATGGAGTATCGAAACAGGTTATAGAACGAAAAAACAGTTTCGAGGTAAAACTTGTTCACTTTCTTATGCTGTACGACTTTTTCTGATTCTACTTTCTTTTGTTTTGTACAATCTTTGGGTTAGCATAAACTCTAAATTTAAACATAGAATTTGGCATAGGGGTCCGAGGAATTTTCATCTTTCTGCTCACCTTTTGATGTTTCTTTGTATAGTTCACATTCTATTTGAGTCAATTTCTATAGGTGAATGACTGATATCAATTAGCGGTAGCTATAATAATATTTCACAATAAAATGAAGAATTCTCTGTTATCTTGAATCTATTGGTGAATTTCTTTATTCATTCATAAAACGAAATTGTGTTTTTGTTTAATTATTACTGTAGTTGTGAATAAACCTTCGGAACTACTGTAAATGGCACAGCTTCCCCCCAAGGGGAGAAAACGCCTGGCGGCGTTTTGGTCTTAATCCTCCATGCGATTCATCCCACAACTTAAAAGTTGGGGATTTCTCGCTTGGATTCACGTTAAAAAAAATTGCCATAAATATAAGATTAGAATCAGAAATATTTATATTTAAATGAATATTATAACATAAGAAATGATTTAGTGAAATTAGAGGGAGTTTGATGATAAATTTAAAAATAATCATGCTTGCGTGTTGCATATTTTTATTTATTCCATTACCTGAGGTTAATGCCAATTTTTTTAATGATATTGAAAATTATCTCTATGATTCTATTGAAATTGTTGATTTTGAGCCTTCTATTCCTAATGACATGATGTATGGTTTCGGTACGGAAGGTAGGTATAGTGGTAAAATTACCTTTCGAAATAATGGATTTTTTCCTGCTAAAGCAAAATATTCGATGGATTTTTACGGGGAAAATAACACTTTAATAGAACAAGGTTTATTGAAGCATACATGGATTTTACCAGAAAGATGGGAGCCATATAATTTTATGTCACGATTTTGGAAAACTTATGCGGATGAACCAGTTGAAAAATCCTTAAACATTAGTACTTATTATAATCAGTGGCAGGATGTTAATTTTATTCGTATTCCCCTTTATAGAAAAATCCCATTTTTTGGATGGATTATTAGTGATATTTTTGAATATTTCACAACAGTTGGTAAACAGAGACTAGATAAAAATAAAATAAGAATTATCGGAATGAACAGTCCTGAAAATTTAAAACAAAATGATACTGAATTCACAGTAAATATTGCAGTAATAAATGACGGAAAAATCTTCCAGGAAGCATGGGTAAGAGTTGATAAAATCCATGGATCATCATTCTTAGAAAATTCCGATTTATTGAATATAAATAAATTACTTTTTGCTGAAAAAGAATTAGGAAGAAGCATGATAAAGACTTTAGATGGATATGGAGACAAACATACATTTCCAGTTAAATGCGACTTGAGAAAAGCAGATTCTTATGATAAAAACATACATATCGAAACAAATTTATTTGTGAAAATAGGTGGAAGACAGTACAAAGTAGATACATCGTTAGCTCAGACGATTTATCACGAACAGCCTATTTGTCGTGAGGAAAGCTGCATATGGTTGTTTATTGGCACGATATTTTCAGTTTTAATAGCTGCCCTTATTATCACATTGATTGTGAGATTTATTTTTCCTATATTTCATAAAAAAAGTAATAAATAAAACAGTAGATAAAATACTTGGAATTACCCCGATTTTTTATATAATGCTTCTCTCAATTGTTTTTTTTGCCTGTATTGGCTATTGGTTTGTAAAAAAATATTCTTAACCATAAACATTTGCTATTGTGACACATACTTGAAAATTGTTGATTTCTAGAGCTAATATAGTCCTAGTCCACAGCTCCAATTGCCATAACACCACTCCAATATGTACTACAAAAAATCCTATTATTATTAAAATCATCATCTTTCTTCAAAATTGTAAATTGACCACCAGCTGCATTAAAACCAAATCTTGACTTAACTTTCACCCTCCATAAAATTGAATCATGAAAATCATCACCGTTGATCTTATTTAAATCAATAGCCATTGTATATTTATTATTAAAAAAACTAATCACTGAAATAATCATCACTGGGTCTTTCCTATCGCAAATAGTCATACAAGACAAAGGAAAAAATATTCCTAACTCACCCGCTGGGACAAGTTTCTTAACTGGTATCTCCTGAATAATACTACCATCAGACTCATTGAATCTAACCAGTCTCTTACCACGTAGATCCTCGTACCAAAACCCACCCCGTGGATCTTTTGAAAATGAATACCAAGTACTATCCCTAAAATCCCAAATACCCTGATAATCTGGAGGATACCGAATCCTCCACTTCTCTTCATAACTATCATCATGATCAGTTAAAGCGCAAACAAATGGTTTTTCCAAAACTCCAATTAATGAAGTAAATATATCAAAATATACTGTATCTTTAATAAATAAAGGACTGGCTTGACTGCGTCCAATAAAAGGATAATACCATGCAACACTAAATATTTCATTAGGATTCTTCGTATCTGTTCTTACATCAATAGCATAGAGTCTACCCAAATAGATCTTTCTCAACCGACTTGATGGAATAGACATCTCTGTTGTAATATAGACTCTTTTACCATTCACACAAGGTG
>JAUWWG010000065.1 GCA_030616985.1 Thermoplasmatota archaeon | reverse complement strand
TGGCTGTGAGAAACCACAGTTTTTCGTCATCAATTAGATATTCAAAAATACTTTCGTGATTAACAAAAAAGAAAAAGACGGTTATATTTTCCTATTTATAAATCTCCCTAGCTCTGTAACTCCAACCTTTAATTTCTTCTCTTTTGCTAGTCTTAGTATCTCTCTATCGATAGGGTCTTTTTTGTTCAGGAGTTTCTTGTACTTCCTTTTCATAAGTGTTTCCCTAAACTTATAGTAATGGTATATCGTATATAAAAGTATTGTAATGTATATTAGATACAATACAAATATTATATTGTATGGATTAATATCATTAAAATGTGAGCTATATATCAGTAAGTTTGAATAAAGAAGACCGAGAACTCTTAGAACAGCTTTGTAAAGAAGAAAATCGAGGCAAGTCAAACATGGTTGTTCATGCACTTCGGGAATATGCAAAGAAAAAGGGATTACGATAAGAAAAACTAAGGAAAATAGCTGAAAAGAACTGTAGAACCATCAGCGGACACATCTCCTACTAGATTAAACAGGATAAAAACAAGGAGTAAATGAAGAAGAAAAGAGTCTTTTTATTATAAATTAAAAAGGGTCTATCAACTTAAAGAAAGATTACCGTTTCTTTTGCACCACCCCCTTTTTCAACACCCCTCCATTCAACAGAACCCGTTAGTCTTCCTTTTAAATAACACCATTATTATCAGTTAACTATTTATTTTAAAGAAACCAAATAATAATCACAGAAGGATTTGCAATTTGCAATCTAGTCTGTGTATAAGTGGAATGTGAAATTGAGGGAATACTGCCTATAAATAAGTTGTGTTGCAATTTACACTTCCTCTTTTCATAAATACCGCTATACCCGATGGTACATATGAAGAATTTTGACATATATAATTCCAGAAGGCGGCTTGAATTGACGATTAGAGGTATCGAGAAGTCCGATCTTCCGGATATCACCAAACGTTTGCTAATTAAATTTAGTGAATATTGCATCGCAGAAGGCTTAGTTTTTTCAACAATTGAAAACCATTTATTCTGTCTGAAGAACGCCGCAAGCTGGGCTAAAAGGGATCTTGATAAAGTAGACAAAGAGGGCATGGTGGAAATTGTAGGAATGCTGGAGAAAAGCCACTACGCAACTGGCGTAAAAATTTCTACGAAAGTTTCAATAAAAAAATTCTACAAATGGCTTAACGGTGGGGAAGAATACCCTGACAAGGTCAAGTGGATAAAGAGTTCTAAGAGTGTTAAAAAAAGGCTCCCCGAAGAGCTTCTTACAAAGGAAGATATTGATAAGATGTTAAATGTAGCAGAGCATATAAGAGATAAAGCGCTAGTTTCACTTTTATATGAAAGTGGTTTTAGAATCGGAGAGATGTTATCACTTATGATAAAGAATATTGAATTTGACGAATACGGTGCCAGAGTATTAATTCCAGAAGGAAAAACAGGCATGCGTAAAATCAGATTGGTTTCTTCTATCCCTTATCTAGCCAACTGGGTTGAAAATCACCCACTTAAAAATGATCCGGAATCGCCATTATGGGTGGGAGTAGGTACAAGAAATAAAAATGAAGCGATCTGTTATCAAAATGCTAGAACTCTTATCACAAAACTGGTTAAAAAAGCCAATATTAAAAAAAGAGTTCATCCTCATATTTTCAGGCATAGCAGGGCAACCCATCTGGCAAACCATTTGACGGAGGCACAGATGAACCAATACTTCGGTTGGGCTCAGGGTTCAAAAATGTCAAGTACCTATGTACATCTCTCGGGTAGGGATTTAGACGGTGCTATCTTGAAACTTAATGGCTTGAAAGAAGAGAATAAAGGAAAAGAGGAAGAAACCACCGTAAAAAAATGCCACCGCTGCGAGAAAGTGAACCCACCGACTGGTAAGTTCTGCCTCAGGTGTGGAATCCCCTTAGATACAGAAACTGCTATGAAAATTGATGAAAAAAGAACAGAAATGGATAATCTCATGACGACCTTGATGAAGAGACTGCTAAAGAACCCTGAAATGCAAAGCCTGATTGCAAGCGAAATAGAACAAATCAAGGCAACACAGTCATAATGCTTCCAGATCTTCAATAAAACAAATACGGTTATCTTCGTATTCTATTTCTTTTCCTATTATGTTGCCTTTATCTTCGATTATTCTTGAGAAATATCTGTGCTCCACCGGGATGTTGAAGATGCCGCCGCCATCCTCTTTAACTAAAATCCCGTAAAGCGTTCCTCCACCGTTTACACCGATTATCCTGCCCTTCATTAAAATCACTCTCTGAGATGTAAAAACTCCCTCTTCTCTCTGTCAAACTTCAGGGCTCCAATGATTTTGTCAGTGTCTATGTTCCTTAGCCTGAACTTTGATTGTGGACTAAGCATAAGAGCCTCTCGGATATCCCTGTCCATGACAAAATAATCCCACATCTCCCCGACCTTGCCTTTCTTAAAAACAGAGTAACGCTCACCGTCTGGAGCATATTCTATAGCATAAATCTCCATGAAACCACTATACCCATTAGATTAAGGTGCCCTCTGCTCTAAGCCGATTTCCTTCCATCAAAATATACTATGCCACAGGTGCAGTCCCTAGCGATTTTTTGCAGGCTTTCGTCTGTCTCGCCCTCATCAACCTTTATTCCCAGCTTTTTTATTTTCTCTATCCAGCCCGTCTCGTTAGGTTCTATGTCGTTGTTCCCGATGTTCAGCGTGAAATACTTCTCTTCCTCGTTGACTTTTATGATGGCCTCGTTGTCTCCCAATCCTGCACATGCGTAAAGGATTGAGTCCTCGGGGTATGACTTTTTCTGTGCCTCCTCCCTCCTCTGCTCCCATGACTTGCCGTCATCCTCGTCCCAGAGCGAATCCCATGAGTAGCTGGGCTTGCCTCCGTATGGGATCTCGTAATCCTTGGCATTTTTGTATTTCGGGACTGTCTGCTTTCCCCAGAAATTGTTGTTTGCAGATATTTCGTCAGCGATGGCCTGGAGTATGTAATTCATCTTCTCCGGATCCACGGTGTGGAAGCGGAATACGGCCTCGCTGCAGTTTGGATTCAAATCCATTCAATCACCTCGCAATATATGGACAGGTGTGCCTGTCCTCGAAATCAACATCTTCAATTTTGAGGATGTCCTTCGGCTCTTTCAGCTTGAGTTTGTAATCCTTGGAGAAGGAACAGCCTGATACCTGCCCCTTCTCGTTGATGCTGACGATGTCCTTTCCGTAATGGCATGGCCTGGACCAATCTTTGTATTTCTCTTCGTCAAGAATCTTGTAGGTCAGATCGTCCACGTAAAAATCAGGATACCTGGTGCTCAGATAAAGGTAGTAGTTTTTATGGGGTAGGATATCCGGGCCTGGGAAATTTTTTGGGTAGAGGGAGAAAACTCTGTCAAGACCTTTTTCAAAAAGACGGTCGGTCATTCTGATGAGGTTCCCGTTCTCAAACAAATCCTTGTCTATAAGAAGATTGCATCCTACAAGGGGGTGCTTCTGTAGTTTTTTGCATGTGTTTAAATATTCATTTCCATCCTTCCAGTTTTTTACCTTTGCCTTGTCCAGCGAAACCGACGCCATGGTCAGGTTTTCGCAGAATCGTTCAATCTTTTCATTATTCCATTCCCTGAAAAGGAAACCATTTGTTGTTACGTTGCAGATGAGATCATAGTCCTTGCATTTCTGGGCAAACTCTTCCACAAGGTCAGGGTGTAGCGTGGGCTCTCCGCCACCAAGGGCAACCTGATCCGTGATGTCCTTGAGATGCCTTGGAAGGCCCAGAAACAGCTCTGAGTCCATCAGTTCCACACCCTTGTCCCGATAACAAAAAGGGCAATCGAAATTGCAATCATTTGTGAAATGAAGGCTCACAACTTTATACAGAACTACCACCTAAGGAACCAGCTTTGCCTTTGCCTGCCTCTTCTCCTGTGAAATAATATTCATCCTTTCTTCGATCTGAGAAATTCTATCCAATAACAAAGAGTAGAAAAACAGGACGAGAAAGACCAATGCTGTGACACCTATCTCCAGTCTTAAAATCGGGTCATAGATTTGCATTACTGACCAACCTATAAGCAGGGTCAGAACACCAAATATTATTGTAGAAATGCTGATATTCTTAACAGACTCAAACGGATCCATTTTTCTCATCCTCCAAAACTTCCACAACAGTCTTTTTTGTGCCTTTAAAAAAGGTCTTTATCCTGTAGGTATGCCCCTTCTCGCATTTGTATATCTTTGAGTAAAAACCTTCAGAAAAAACAGGCTTTGAATCCTGAAGCAATGCATCAGAGTTGCATACAGGGCACTTTCTTGTTAAAGACATACAGGTCTTTTGGATTGGCAGTAAGATAGCGGTTTACAGAGAGTTGATTTCAAACAATATTGAAAGAAAAAAGAAAAGTAGAAACGAGTCCTACTATTTTTATATCACTCTGATATAATCTATACCCTCAAACAATGTTCCATCAGCGATTTCACCTGTAACAGTTATCTCCACATTTTCTCCACGCTCAAGGATGTCTTGTACTGCTTGTCTGTCGAATTTTACCATAAGATCAGGAATACCATCATTATCATAGTCACTGATGTTCGTTGGATGGACTTCAGCAGGAATGATATCATTCAGTAAAAACGTGCTAATATTAATGTCCTCAACATTATAGCCATTTGGTAGTTCGATGTAGCAAGTAATCCAATTCCCTGTGCTGTTTAGGTTTAAGGTGTTGGGGTTGATGTCAATTGTAACTGGAATTATCTGGAATATTTCGGTCTCAGTTGATCTAATTATATATGGTTGACTTGGGATACCACTAATTAAAATATCATCAGCAAGAACAATTATTATGCCATCTGAGAATGAAAAAAGAGAATATGTATCAGTGGGGTCTGCATCCGGCTCTGGTACAACAGTAATGATATAATCGCCTATTTTCTTATCAGGAATCATCACCACCTTATCTAGGATTCCATCTCCGTTATAGTCAATCTCAATATATGTGGCACCTGGAATCTCATTTACGTCACTGCTAATAATAAGACCATCTGGATCTTCTACAATTATATCTGCAGGACTACAACTTGCCCACCCTACCCCATGTGTAATTTCCCAAACGTCATTAGATAGTTCCGATGGAATTCCCATCTCATCATATGATTTCATTGCAAAGTGATAAGAATAAGCGGTATAGAGGTTGGTTACTACAAAGGTCTCTCTATCCCCGGGGGTTCCAGGAACTGGTTCTCCAGTGCACTTTGTTGCTGATTCCCAGTTTTCCTCAGTTATCTCATGAGTTGAATATCTAATGTCATAGGATGAAGCAGAGCCACTTTGTTTATCATGACCATCATCAGCAGGAGCGGTCCAACTTAAAACAACTGCACATTCAGGACTAACAGGTGATTTTGGGGTCATCGTATCGATCCACTCAATAGGGTCAACAAATCCATTTGTCTCTGTTGGCGGTTCATTTTCATTTTCCCAATCCGTAAGTGGAAGAGCACCCCAATGTGAAGGTGGTATGTATGTACCTGGGCGAATTCCAAAATGGAGATGTTCATAATCTCCGAAAGGTCCTATCGTGGCAAAAGGTTGGCCGGGAAGAACCTCATCATCTTTTTTTACACTTGAATGAATATGTCCATATAAAGCAAGAAATTTAGTCCCATCATCAAGAGTATGTTCTATGAGTATGGCAATGTTATTATCCGTAGGGTCATGACTCCAATCTGGATCATAACTTATTGATCTAACAACTCCTCCCAATATAGCAAAGACAGAATCACCTTCTGAACTTTTAATATCCTGAGCGATATGATACTTACCCCAAGCGTAATCTCCTTTATCTCCTCTTGCGAGCCATCCACCATTATTTGTATAATCTGGTTCATAATATTTATAATAGGTTTTTGCCTCATCACCCCCATAATTATATGTTTCATTTAGGGTGGGTTGTTTACCAGTGGGATACACAAAACCTGTAGGGCTAAGGGATACCGCTTGTGCGTTGAGATCTGATACTTTTCCAGGTGGAATTGTATCTTGCTGTTCCAATACTTGATATGATATTGGGGACATGGTATCGCTTGCTGTATAATAATGACGTTGATACATGGTTACATGATGGTTATCAGGGTCGTCAACCCAGAAATGCTCGCCTTCTTTTGATGCAGTTATTTTTAGACCACCATCCAAGAAGTCCAAGTTGTATGTGAAATCTGCCGTGCCATCATTATCAGTATCTCTATAGAGTGTCGTGCCATCCTCGTATGCAAAGAAATGAATATATGGTGTTGACCAAGACCTATCAGTACTCAAACCATTTGAGTTCCAATAGTCAGACCTTGTAGACAACTTAGGCACCATCTGTGACATAAAACCATCCCAATATCGCCCTCCACCTGGTGAAGAATAAAATGCTACTATTTCCTCATTGGCAGAGACGTAGGCTCCATGAGACCATGCATTATCTATAGACCCATGCGGCCAATAATCCCAGTTACCAACATTTGCAAGGTTAATGGTAACATCCGTGGCCCCATCATGATCTTTGTCTATGTTGACTGTCGTGCTGGGCTCAGTAGCGACGAAAATCATCTTATCAGCACGATCCCAATATAAGGGATTAAGACAATCTACTCGTGGGAAAATGTATTCCTTACCAAGAGAAGTTGTCGGAATGATATTGTACGCACTCCCGAACCACTCCTGCATCGTCGCATATGCATGCACTTGTATCACATTGCCACCAGGAGTTGTAAAAGTATTATCTGTAGTTGTGTATATGTGCGCACCTGCACGAGTATCATAACCGACCCATCTGCCACCTGGTAAAGATTCGCCAGATAATGTCGTAGCAGCAGCGCTTATATCCCATACTTGTCCCTCGTTCAAAGTGTTGGTTAAGTCTGGCGTGCCGTCGTTGTCCAAATCTATGGCTACGTAGGTATTATCGTAGGCTGCTGTGATAAGAATATGGTTTGTACCTAATTTAAAACTTATAACTCCACCATAGTAATAGTCATTATCCCAAAACCTCACTGCTGGCAGTATTACCTCTTTATAGTCCCATTGATAATCGTCGTACTGATGTACCGTGAGTTCTTCAGTACTCCAAATATGCGTACCAGTGGGCAAATCATTTTCCCACATATCTCCTTCGTTCAACGTGAATGTATATTCAGGAGTGTCATCGATGTTGGTGTCGACTTTAACTGTCGTACCATCAATATGTGCTACGACACGAACCGCACTAATACGTGAATTAGATTCAAGCAAATCAAAATCGTAGGTTGCATAATAATTCCAATGGTCTGGCACTACTTCGCTTTGGACCGTTACTGGTAAAAAGAATGTCATTGTCATTGCAAGCAAGATCACTGTTAATCGTCTGCCTAAAATCTTTTTATTTTTCATCATTTTTATATTTCCATCTCTTTTTTCCATTTTTTTGCCTCCGCCAATATGCCTATCTAAAAGAGTGATATAAATATTTCGTAAAAAATATTTCATACAACATATATTCATTTACTGGCTTCTGTTGCGTAACTGTTATTTTTCATTGTAATAATTTTGGATAACTAGACTTGGCCTGTAACCTTGTTTCTTCTGAAAATAATAGCTGTAGTATTGATAAGATAAAAAAAGAGTCATTCATTCTTTAGTCAATGAGGAATGCACCTAATGCTCTAACAATTCTCTTCCTATTTCTAAAACTAACCTTTTAACAGATTCTTTTGCTTTTGCTTCTTTAACAGCTTCTGCATTTCCAAGCTCAAACTCGGCTGGTCTCTCCCTTGGAAACAAAATGCCTGTTGAGAAAACAGGGTCGTCATAGTTTACATATTTCTTTGCAGTCTCGACAATCTCGCTGCCGAGTTCCTCTTTTGCTCTTTCTATGTAGATATCAAGGTTTGTGCAGAAAACGTTGGAGGTTCTGCTGAAAACTCTGTAGTAGTCTATGTCAGCCTGATCGAATGCTTTAAGTGAGATGTCATGCAGTACCTTCAGCATCTGCTCGCTTTCGTGGTACGACAGAATTGAATCGTCAAAAATCCTTGCCAGACCGTCGCTGTGCTTGGTTTCGTAGTGGCCTCTCCAAGCATCAGTCGGAACCCATTCAAAACTGAATGGGGCTTCCTCCCCTTCCAGCCAGTAATCTGAGATGTAGTGGCCTATCCTTTTGGGTATATCCTCCCGGTTATGATAGACAGTCAGTGGCGGTTCGGACAAGTCGTATTCTGCACATGGTTCACAAAGGAATCCTTTTTCCAGGTAATAGCCGCCCTCCACAGCGTTTTGACCGTATTCTTTTATTATATCATCAGTGGTCAGCTCGCATGATATGCATTTTTCTGTCATGTTTCACTTTTGCAGAAGTTGCAGTAAAAGCAGAAAGGGAGAGTAGGTTGCAAAGCAAAGGTGAAAATGAGTAGGCTTAACTCTTACATGTTATAAAAAGTCACATTGGAATCAATCAAACAAAATAGAAATCTGAATTCTTATACTTAAATAAAAAATATTTATTAACTCAAAATTTATATATTCTGAGGGAGTTTATGCCAAAATTTGGTATCGCCAGATTATATTCTAGTGATTTACTACATTTCATTAATTTACTAGTCAAGAATAGAATAGATGCTTACGAAATTGGTTTTGATAAAAGAATTTCTCCAGATATAATTAACAATATTTCCCATGCATCAAGAATAAACAACATTAAGTTATCATGTCACTTACCATTATGGATAAATTTAGGCAATTATCAAAAAGAAAACAACATCGGTTATTTAGTACGTGGATTAAAACTTGTAGAAGAATTAAAATCTACAGGAGTTTTCCATTTGGGTTTTTATGGACGAAAAAAGTTCAACGAGCTGAAAGATAATATCATTTGTACAATCAAAGATGCGCTTACGTTATCAGATGTGAAAAATGCAAAATTAGGTATAGAAACAACAGGAAAACAAACAACGATAGGAACATGTGAAGAAATAATTGAATTAACAAATTCAATTGACGATAAAAGAGTGATACCTATAATAGATTGGTCGCATCTATATGCAAGAAATAATGGTACCTCTCCATATATTATAGAAGATTTCAAAAAAATATTAGAGAAATTTGAAAATGAAATCGGATATAAACCATACCATTTTCATGGAGGTGGTATTAAATATAAAATGGGTAACGAAGTTAAACACCTTTCTGCTAAAACTAATGAACCTCCAATACCCAATCTTTTTACAGCATTACAAGATCTTGGATATGAGGATTTTACCTTAATAGTCGAATCTCCTGATTCAATAGAAGACGTTAAATGGTTAAAACAGGTGTGGCTATCACCAAAGGATCATTTAGAAGGCATTTCCATTAAGAAATCAACAACATTACTTGATTTTATATAAACTTTTATTGGTAAAAAATATAAAAGAATTAATCATATTGTACATTAATGACAAAACTTATAAATTTTAATAAAGATATATGTCGTTTCGAGTTAAAAGATGATATAAACATCAATAATATATTAAACGAAATAAACTTACCTCTATCTGTTATCCTTCAAATTACAAGAAGATGTCCTTTTTCATGTGTATTTTGCAGTGAAACAGAACAAATTCCTGATCCTAGCTTGGAGGAACTTGTAAAAATGAGAGATAATTTAGAAGGGGCATCTAGATTATTTCTTTCTGGTGGAGAGCCGTTAATTCGCAAAGATTTCAAAGAAGTCGTGGATATTTTTTACGGTAATTTTATATTGGGTCTACCAACTAATGCTGTTGCCTCAGAGTCCATGTTAAGAGTAATTAAAGAAAAGATCGATTTTGTAAATGTTGGTTTGGAAGGGCCAAGAAGTATTACTTCAAGAGTTAGAGGGGATTACGATCTAATAATGAAAGGTATTTATAATTTTATAAAAAAGGGTATTCCTTTTTCGCTTACTTGCGTGGTTTTAAGAAGTACCATGGAATCAATAATTTTGACCTGTCAGATGGCTGATGTTTTAGGTGCCAAAAAGCTTAAATTAATACTACCAATCCCAAAAGGTAACGCTTTGAAACTATCTAAAGACGAATATTTGTCAAAAAAAGAAGGAGAAGCTATTTTCAATGATATTAAAACCTCAAAAGAAAAATATGATTGGCGTACCAAAATAACATTTACAATATGGACAAAAGAAACTGAAGGTTATTCTCTTCTCATTTACCCAAATGGAGAAACCTATGCCTGGCCTGTATTTCATCTCAAGGATAAGGTTTTGCCTCTCGGCAATATTTTGAATGAATCTATTAAGTCAATCTGGGAAAGATATCCTTATAAATTGAATCATATTAAAAAATACTTAGGACACAGTATTTATATTTGTTAATTTGATTATTTCATTTTAGTATTAAAGTTGTAGAGGAAAAATTTAATGATAATAATTGGAAATAGATCAATACCAGAAAATTTAGCCGAATCTGTTGTAGGCATGGATTTTGAGTGGACAAAAAATTATAAAATCAAAAATGGCAATAAACTCTTTTGTTTTTCATTTGTTTTTTGTAAGTCATCCGATTTGCTACATGGTGCCGAAGATAAATTAATGTTTGATTTTATCTTGAATTATATTGAAAATATCGATGAAATACCAATTTTGATAAATAATGCCAATTCCATATTAAAAAGAATAATGGAAAAAAATTACATCTTAGTGGGCCATCAACTGTCCAGTGATATCAGTGTAGCTATTAATAATAGCAAGAACAACAATTCCGATAATATTAAAATTTTAAGAGCCAAATGGAAAAAACGTAAAAATGCCAGTATTGATACACACCTTAAAATATTTGATACAAGATTTGATTTAGGATCCTTTTTAATTGGAAAAAGTAGAAGACTAGTTGATGTATGTCAGGAGTGCAATCTGGATGTTACACAACCGGAATTAAAAAGCTCTATGACAAAAATGCAAAATATATTTTTTGAAAAATATGATTTGTCGATAATGGAAAAATTATCGGTTCTTAATATCAGACACAGTCTATCTTCAACTTTGCTTTATCATCTATACAGTAAACAAGAAAGACTAGATAAATGTTTTAATGTGAACAAGGCTTTATTTAATAACTTAAGAAAATATTTTAATTATATTAACAGCGATGATTTTAAAAAATTGTTATAACTATCAATCTACAAATGGTGTGCTAATTTTGACACGTAATTGTTTGTTGCAATAAATTAGTTGGGTGACTGGGTAATTTTCCAAGAAATAATTACTCTCATAATTTATCAAACAAAACATCCTTGGGCATGTTCAGAGTGATGAAGTAACTGCTGCCCATGCTTTTTCTTTCCATGCTTATAGTTTAGAGTGATTCTGAGAAGGAGGTTGAGAGAGTGTTGCAAAGTGAAGGATATATCAGTTTTACGTAAATTTCAGTTTCTTGAAAAGGTTAAATTTTGGTAAAAAAAATAGAAAAAAACGAGTTAAAGTAAAATATGACATGTACGTATATATTATATACAAGATTTTAGCAATTTACAATGGAGGGAATTCTATATATGATCAAATTTGAACTTATAAAAGAAGAAGATACTGAAGATTTACGAACAACATTATTAAAATACACGCCACAATATTACG
>JAUWWG010000015.1 GCA_030616985.1 Thermoplasmatota archaeon | reverse complement strand
TTATCAAAGAACTACAAAAAAATTCCAATGAAAATATTGGAACGATAGCTAAAAAATGCGGTTTTTCACGTCAAAAAGCATGGAGAATCATAAAAAGATTGGAAGAGGAAAAAACAATATGGGGATACCGTGCAATAGTAAACAACGAAAAAGTTAACATGCATGGCTACGTTCTGCTCGTTAAAGGAAACTGCCTACCCATAAACAATTCTTTTGAAAAAGATATAGCTGAGAGAAAAATAGATAAAGTAGCAGCAGAAATGGGGGTCACTGTCGAGAATAGTTACTGGCTTCACGGCAACTACGATGGCATGCTTTGCTTTTCTGCCAAAGATTTGAGACAAGCGAAAAAATTCCAGGAAGTATATTTAAACACCTTTAATGGCAACATAGCTGAAC
Source organism: Thermoplasmatota archaeon (assembly GCA_030616985.1). GTDB lineage: Archaea > Thermoplasmatota > E2 > DHVEG-1 > DHVEG-1 > JAUWWG01. The sequence continues at coordinate 25,685 of JAUWWG010000015.1, read as the reverse complement.
TAAACTTACTTGAAAAGATGGTTATAGTGAAGGAAGGAGGATTTGTAAATCCAAACATCAAAAAAACAAAGAGTCTATTGGAAGCTTAAAAAAACTAACGTAATTAAGGGCAAAGGGAGAAGGGGAAAAAATAACCATATATAGGGACAAATTAATATGAAGAAATTACGCCTTCCTTCCCCCTTTCGTTGCCATAAACACACATAATCATATATCTACCCATTATATAAAGGTTATTAAAAAGATTATTTGCAACATTTATCACAACTACCATATTAACTTTGTCCATAACATCCTAATTGTTTCCCATTCTAAAATAGAAGTAACAGGAGAAAAAACATCCATACTGAGATTGATCAGTATCCACCTATCTTCAGACTCGGGTCCCCAAACAATATCCATTGTTGCACTGTTTTACAATCTACCAGAGTTGCTGATTGATCATGATCCACCCAGTCCATTTCCCAATTTATCGGGAACTGATTAAGATAATCAGCAAGTGTTTGTCCATGTGTTTCTCCAAGAATATCTTTACCATGGTTTTTGTATACATCAAAGAAATGAGATTCAATCCATCCACCTAAATATTGAATACAGTCAGGAATGCCATCTGGAATACTGTCAGGTATTTCATCAGGTGGACTAGGACCGTCGCCGATAGTCCCATAGCCAAGTCCGGTGTTACCAATAGATGCAATTGAACCGCCGCCGAGTAAACTAGCAAATTGCCACCCCCAACATTTAGGAGTAGCTTCGCCCCACATCAAAGCTCTCGTATTAAACATCTTCAAAATCGAAACATCGAACTGACAGTTGTGACAGCCCCCCACAATCAAGACAGGTAATTTATTTCCGTTAGTCATTTTTTTGATGCTGCCAAGTCCAAAGCTTATCCATTTGCTGAAATTTGCATGTGGGTGTGTTGACCAGGAACTTGGATTTCCATGACCGCTGAAGTAGACAAAGCCTTGCCCTTGATTTAATACACTCTCTGCATTTTCTGTAGTATATTCGATATCACCACCTTCCACCCATATGCGAATGTGTTCAAATCCATCCATATAACTTAGTGCATGTTCTGTTTCAACCTGCCCCTCTATAAAATCTGTTGAAGTGTTCCAGTTGATATCATCAAATGAGTCGCCCCCTATGACTGCCATCTTATTGAACCATTCCTGCCCCTTGGTTGTTGTTTCGTAGTCTATTATTCGATCAACAATTTCATCCACTTCAGATCTATATCTACAAGGCAATCGTCCAACGTAAACGTCGGGGTATACATATCTAGCACGTCTTTATTTTCACTGCTCCATTCTCCAAAGACGCCGTCGCCATTGGAATCCCAATCATCGAAAACATAACCGGCTACATCATCATATTTGTAGATATCTGCAAAGTATAAATCGCTAATTTGCCGGTCTTCAAATCCTGATGCATCGTCCAGAAGTGAGTATCTAATGGGAACATACCATGAAATGATACTCTGCCCCCTCATACCCCCAAAAAGGAGTACATAAGATATTCCCCATTCCTCGAATGCGTGTTTTATACAGTATTTTATTTTTTCTGCATGGTCTCTTCCATCGTATGTACGATATATCTCCGGAGTAGTGATAAGTTTGGTTTTAACTCCCATGTTTTCTTTATGATCTACTAGCCTTTGAAGCTTGCTTGAAAACAACCAAGGCGATATAATTACTAAGTCATAATCATCTGTAAATGTCGTTGTACTTTTTGGAGGTTCATATTTTATGGTTATATATATATTGCTTGCATAGGTTATCACATTGTTTTTAGGCGAATATCGTACAGGGTAAAACTGGATTGTCAAATAGGTTACATGTTCTTTTCCATCAAGACCAACCCCTATGTTATAATCATACTATGAGTCTGGATAAAAACTACTACTTTTGTAAACAGATTCATCTTTAATAGTTTTCAAAGATAATTCAATACCTGATAGTCGTGGTACTGGTTTAGAAGCATAGGTAATCTCTTTGTCAATTGATTTTTCTTGGATGTCTACGGGTTGACAATTTACATCTGAGATGATTGTACCTATTGGGAAGGCGTATGTTTTGGTTATAACTGGGAGAACAGGCTGACCAGGATTGTTTAAGTATATGTCTGCTTCTTGTAAGGATATTGAGATATAGTGTTCATTTTCCAAGATTTTTGGTTCTGAACACTGCAATATTCCTTCCACCTCAATAGGCTTGTCACTAGAGATAGCAACTGCCCCAAAACCACTTATAGATAAGATACTCACTAATACAATAGCAATAATTTTTTTCATTTTTATCCCCTTTATAAATTTAATATAATATATAGAGTATATAAAGATTTATTGAAATCTGATCCCAAGTTATTGATAATATCTAATTGAGGGGTATGACAAAACACCGTATTAAAAACAGAGTGAAACAATTGCACCTGCACAACCAGATATCAGACTTGATAACTCATAAACGATCTATCTGATTTTTTAAAAAGTGGATGTTAAAAGAATTCAGATGTCATACAATAACATGTTATAAAAAGAAAAGAGAAGAGATATACTTTCCTTACTTCTTTTTAAGATATGGAAGCCCGGTTCTCTTGTTAACACCGACTACCATATTATCGGGTTTGTCACACTGTGAGCCGCTTTTTGGTGTTCTCTTACTAAAGTAATAAATCGTCTGGTTTCTTCCGCCTTTTAATGTTACGTCTTTCTTATATAATGTCCATCCTTCATGTTTATATACCATAGTATCACTCCATATACAGGATACACATTCTGTTATTTAACAATTTCCAATCGTTTTTTTAAAGGATTATAAATAAATTGATACAATCAGGAGGATGTTCTAATAATAACATCCGAGTAATGATACATGTGAAATATTATTCACTTTGCTCATCTTGCAGATCAATGACCATTTCAGTAAGTACATCTTCAAAAACATGATGGCGATACTCCCTAATTGAACCATCAGCTAAATGAACTTTTACAACAAAATATGCACCATCTTTTATGATCTCGATATTACAAATCATCTTCATGGTCTCTCACTGCTCAACTGGCAACCCGAATCCAACAGGTACATTTATATTTTCTGTTGAAAATCACACACATCAATTTTAATTATTTCATACTATTTCAATATTTTAGCATAGTTTATTGCACAAAGTCGCTTTAAGAATATAATGTCGCCTGAATTGATTTTTTAACGTCATTTTGCAGCGCTTTCTCCGGCAAGATATCCAGTTGAAAATGCTTCTTGCAAATTATAACCACCAGTGTCACCATCAAGATCTATCATCTCTCCAGCAAAAAATAATCCGTTAACTTTTCGTGATGCCATCATTTTGGGGTTGATTTCTTTCAAAGAAATTCCACCCCTGGTTATCATGGCTTTTTCAAACGAGCTAACTCCAATAACTTTTAAGTTCATCCCTTTTAAAAATGAAACTATTTTTTTCCGATTTTTACTAGTTAGCTGGCTTACTTGCCCCCCAGGAGTAATCTCCAAAACCTCCATTGCAATATCCACCAATCTACTGGGTAAATTTTTCTTTAAGACATTAGAAATATTTTTTTTAGAATTAGCAATGATCTCTTTCATAAGTTGTGTATCAATTTCTTCTCTACTTAAAGAGGGTGACAAATCTACCGATGCTACTACTTTTTTACCGTCGGTCAACCAATCTATTACTTTCCCACTTATCGACAAAATGATTGGCCCAGATATCCCAACTCTTGTGAACAAAAGATCTCCCACATGCGAAGTTATTTGTTTTCGACCACATACAAAAGTCACACTTACTTCTTTTAGTGTCGATCCTTCTAATGCACTTGGATATGTTTTATCGGTTTTAAGGGCGGCAAGACCTGGACGCAAAGAAACAATTTTATGTCCCAGGACTTCTGCAAGTCTTATTCCTTCACCTGTTGATCCAGTAGAACCATATGTGATACCGCCGGTGGCTAATATCAAACTATTTGCCGATATAAAGGGAGCACCCATAAGACCCACCGATTGGACCTTTTTATCTTGAACTACAATATCAACCATTTGTGCACCATAGATAATCTTTACTTTGTTTCTCAATAATTCTTTTTTTAATATGTCGCGCACACTAGTTGCCCTATTTGTTTCCGGAAAAATCCTTCCATCCTTTTCTGTTTTTAGCTTTAGGCCCCTCGACTCAAAAAATTCTATAATATCGCGATTAAAAAATAACTTAAAAGCATCTCTTAAAAATTCACCATTTTTTGAATATCCTTCAAAAAACACATCAACGTTATTTGCATTTGTGAGGTTGCAACGTTCATTTCCACTTAAGAGGAGTTTCTTCCCCAAAATATTGTTTTTTTCTATCAATGTTACTTTCTGCCCAAGTTGACTGGCTCTAATTGCAGCCATCATACCAGCCGGTCCACCACCAACCACAACAACCTTTTTTGCCCTTCGCATCATCCTTAGCTCCTTGTTGTTTTCCCATATTTTTTGTTTCTCACAACTTCTCGTCGACCCATGATAAACCTCTTATCTTTAAGTCATACTGCAAAAGATACAATCAGCGAGATAGGTAAAATGTAGTTCAATGCAGACAGCCTTTTAATATGAATTGGCAACATACCTTATTGAAACTAGAATCCATTTAAAATTATTTTCAAAAACCTTGTTTTTTCAGGTAAAGGAGAGAAAATTTAATTTCATGCACAATCAATGTTACACCATAACACGCCCGCATTGGGATTCGAACCCAAGTAGAAGGCTCCGCAAGCCCTCAGGATATCCAAGCTACCTCATGCGGGCATTATTTGATAATATCGACCACGGCCACCTTTTCCAGAATAAGATGCCCATATTTAGCTTTCGTGACTGTTTTTATCTCATTTTCCTTAATACCAAACTTCCTAAGCGTGCCCATATCCCCTTCAAGAACAGAATCATCCCGGGCTAAAGAAAAACTCTCTAGCACTTCATCAACCAAATGATCAGATAATTCACTATCTCTAGCTTTAACATCATTAACAAACACAAACGCAATATTTCCATTACCTTTTTTTATCCCCATTTTTGGAATGGCCAGTTTTATCTGTCTTTCTCCAGATGCATACAATAATATCTCTTTATCCAACGAATTAGTAGTATTGGTTTTTCGCTCCATTGCTCTGGTAGCATGTTCCACCGAGGAGAGAAGATGTGCTTTTCCAAAGATCATACCCGCATCAAATACTTGAATGACAACCTGGAGCTTTTGTGCAAAACTGATAACTTGTTTTAAAAAGCTGTCAATATCTTGAATGTTTCCCCTTGCCCCAATAATTTTAATCATATGTATCCTCAATTACTTTTTAACAACGAATTCAGATAAATCCCTATCTTCTCCCTTATCACTTTCCCCTATTTGTTTTTTAATGCTCTTTGCTATTTCTTCACCTATAGTCTTAATCTCTGCTATTCTCTTGATAGGTACACCACGTAAGTCGCCGATTGTTTTAAAACCTTCATTAAATATTGCTCGCGCTCTGATTCTACCTATACCCTTCAAGGATACAAGATTAAGGAGCTCTTTCTTACACCCATATTGAACTCTTAACATTATATCGCTAATATCAGAAACACATTCAAAGTTATACATACGAGCAAACTCCCTAGCAGCATGAAGAAGCCATCCGGCCATCTCTACAATATTGTGGATATCGCCAGGGCCAACATTATATTTTGATACAATTCCATCCTCTGGTATTTCATCAATCCAATCTTCAATCAATAACGCTGTCTTAAGATCGCTTAAAAACCACTCATATTCTTCGCTTGAAAGAGCGGGCATCTCAAGTAAAAAATCACCAGCATGTTGTTCTGCTTTTTCTTCCACCCAGAAATCCCCTTTCCTGAGATACAATGAACGCACATCTGGAGTTGAGCATACAACATGAATAAAAGATAAAGATGGCGTTTCTTTGCTGCATGATTTTTCAAGTGCCTTTTTCAATTGTAAAGCAGATAGTGGATCTATATACAAGGAAGAGGTTCTATTCCCAAGCAATGTTGAAAGATACTTATCATTAATGCATTCGATAAAACCATTCTCTAACAAAAACTCGATGGTCGCATCTATATCATCCCTAAGAGCAGATGTATCAGATTGATGAGCATAAAAAGTACTATCTATAAACTTGTAAACGCCCTCTTCGCTATCTACGAAATTGGTTGCAATTGCAGATAATAAATGCATTCTAAGCGCAGTCTGACTGCCAAGTTTAGAAAAAATAGGTTCAGTGTCTCCTAAAACATAATTATCGAAAATTTGCTCCTTTTGTTCCTCATTTTTTGCTATAGCAATTGCCTCTCCGTGTTTATCATACCTGGGCCTACCTGCCCTGCCTGCCTGTTGCTTATATTCCAAAATAGGAATGGGGCGCATACCAAAATTTGTATCATATCGCCACAAATCCCTGATAATAACACGTTGAGCAGGAATATTAACACCGGCTGCTAGGGTTGGTGTAACTACAATACATTTAATCAAACGTTTTTTGAAACCTTGTTCCACAATTCTACGTTGAATGCTAGAAAGCCCTGCGTTGTGAAACGCGACTCCTTTTTTTATACATAAAAACAATTTTTTATCAACTGACGTAAGCTCGGACAGTTCTTTTTTCATCGAAGTCAAAAGTTTCTCCAAATTCTCCTTGTCCTTGTTAGATAAATTTTTTTCGATTGTTGAAGCTAAATTGTTTGCCACAGAAACCGTTGATCTTCGCGTATTTACAAAAACAAGAACTTGTCCGCTGTTCATAACAGAATTTTCGACTAACCTTCCGAGAGGTTTTTTTTCAGAGCCCTCTATCTTTACAGTTTTCCCATCATCATATTTAACCTTGTGTTTAAAATATACTCCTTCCCTAAGGGGAACTGGCCTCCAATCTGACTGAATTAGTTTTCCATCAAGCCAAATTGATAGATCAGTAGCATTTTTAATAGTGGCAGAAAGTGCAATTATCTGAGTTTTAGGATTTAATGCCTTAAACCGAGATATAATTACTTCTAGTGTTGGACCACGGCTAGGGTCATTAATCAGATGCACCTCATCAATCACAAGAACCCTAACTTTATCAACCCAAGTAACACCGTGTCTTAGAAGGGAATCTGCTTTCTCAGAGGTACAAACGATTATGTCATATCTTGAAAGTCTAGGATCAGAATCGTCGAGATCTCCTGTAGAAATACCTACCTTGAGTCCAAGTTTCTCAAAAAGTTTAAGTTCTTCATACTTCTCTCTTGCAAGAGCTTTTAATGGTACAACATACAATGCCTTTCCAGGTTCATTGATCAATCTATGTACAATTGCTATATATGCCACAAGGCTTTTTCCGCTGGCTGTAGGGATAGAAAGAACCATGTTTTTTCCATTTAATACATGTGGTAATGCCTTTGCCTGTGGTGGGTAGAGTTCTGATATTTCATGTTCCCTCAGAACGTCGATGATGCCCTCATCTATTGGAAGTTCATTCAGTTTCATCTGTTTTCCGTATGATGAAAGAGGTTATAAAACAAAAACCTTATTCATGATTAACAGAATACCTGGTTGATATCATGGGCCGAAGACAAACAATGATGGAGAAGTACAAGCAGCAAATGAAGGCATACCGGAAAAAAAGGATGAAACTAGATAACACTCCATTTTTACCACCTGACGGAAATGTGTATGTCATGGATTCCCTTGATCCAACAAAAAAGATAAAGGTAGAAGTTTTGAAAAAGCGTACAAAACAACATAGAGACATAGTTGAAAGTCTAGCGTGCCCAGTATGTGGAAGTGCAATGGAGTGGAATAGGGCATGGGAAGCTTTTATCTGCGTGAAACATGGCAAAAAGGCGATTTATGAAATTGTGAATGAAGGTTAGAATTGACATCCTTTAAGTATATCTTACTACATTATTAATCGGTGATTTGAGATATGGTAGAAGAAAAGATTGGCGTGATTATACATTTCTTCACAAATGTCAATGTAGCTGCGATAAAAATAACAGCCGGTGAACTTAAAGTAGGAGATAACATTCACATTGTTGGCGCCCATACCGATTTCAAGCAAAGAATCGATAGCATGGAAATTGATAGAAATCCAGTTCAAATGGTCCAAGCCGGCGATGATGTTGGCATAAAAGTTAAGGAAAGAACTAGAGAACACGATATTGTATATAAAATACCAGAGGAATAAAATATGAAGGAATTATCTGAAGTTAGATTATTGAGAGTGAATCGATATGTTATTATCAATGATGAGCCGTGTAAAATCATGAGTATATCTACCTCTAAACCAGGTAAGCACGGCGAATCAAAAGCACGTATCGAGGCAATTGGTGTATTTGATAGGCAGAAACGGAGCATTGTCCATCCAGTTAAACATAAAGTGCATGTTCCCATGATTGACAAACGAACTGCACAAGTATTGGCTTTAATTGGTGACAGTACCGTCCAACTTATGGATCTAGAAACCTATGAAACCTTTGAAATGCCGATTCCTGATGAGTTCAAAGGTCAGCTTGAACCCGGGAAGGAAATACAGTATTTAGGGGCGCTTGGTAGAAGGAAAATTACCCGCGTTTAGATGGCCCGAGTATTTTGCAACCATTGTAAAAATTAAACATCTCAAGGTTAATATGAATTTTCCTGATTACTTTGCCGATGCTGACTCAAATCTTAACGAGGCAGATTTTGTCATATTTGGTGTTCCATACGATAAAACTTCTTCTTTTAGATATGGTGCCAGTAAAGCCCCTACTGAAATAAGACAGGCCAGTTGGAATTTTGAAACGTTCGACCTAAAGACAGGGGTAGATTTTAGGGACATTAAAGTACACGATTATGGCAATATTGATGTAAAAAACGAAAGCCCAGAAACAATGGTGAAAAAGGTTAGAGAATTTACATCAATACTCCTAGAAAAAAACAAATTTCCCATAGCACTTGGCGGCGAACATTCGATAACACTGGGAATAATACAAGCGTTCCCAAAAGATATAGCAGTTTTATCACTTGATGCCCACATCGATTTTAGGCAGAAATACGAAGATGAACCATTTAATCATGCCTGTGTCTTGAGGCGTGTTGCCGATCAGATAAACATAAGAAATATTGCGGTTTTAGGTATCAGATCGGCAGAAAAAGAAGAGTTTGAAGATGCAAAAAAACAAAATCTTTTCCATATTGATTCATTTACCATCAGGGAAACGGGAATTAAACAAGCACTAGATGAAGCAAAAAATCATCTTGAAAACAAGAGGGTGTATCTCACATTAGATATTGATGTTTTAGATCCAGCGTATGCTCCTGGGACAAGTACACCCGAACCCTTTGGACTAACGTCCTTTGACATTCTTAGATGTATCGAAAGTCTTTCTCCACAACTTATCGGCTTTGATGTTGTGGAAGTATGCCCACCATATGACAATGGAGAAACAGCACTTCTTGCTGCTAGGTTTGTAAGATGTGTTATCGAAAGAGTATGGTTAAAACACCATAATTAGCTTAATATATGATAACTTCATTCAACGCTGGTATGCAAAGTGAAAAAATAGCTGTAATAGCACTAGTAGTTATAATTGTTGGAGCCTTGTCAGTATATTTATTGGCAACTTACGGTGAAGATATTTTCAGCAATCTTTTTGGAGAGAACGAGGAATCAGAACCAGGAACCATTGCACTTGGAGATTGTGCTGATGTAAATTACATTGGTAGACATGCCTCCAACGGTACGGTTTTTGATTCATCTTATGAAGATGCAGAAAATAAAACTGGTGGAATTCCTTTACAAATGTTTATCAGTATTAATAGTAGTGAGACATCACCAAAGTATGGCTATATGGGAATCATTGAAGGACTAGCAGAGGGACTTGTTGGATTAAAAGAAAATGATACGGCAACTATTGGCCCCATACCTCCAGAGAAAGCATATGGAGCTAAAAAACTTGGAATCGGCGATACTTTCAGTACAATTAATCTCGCCCTTGAGATGAATCAAACCGTACAGGTAACAGATCTCACTAGTGACTTCATAAGTCTAAAATGGATAAATGTAGAGACTCTCGGCAAGTTTACAATGCCTCAGATGATTTTGAAAAATTTATCAAGTATGGATCAAAGCGAGATGATTGTCATCCCACCGCCACATTCCATATGGGAAAATTCCACAGAAATAATAAACATTACAGATGAAACAGTCACAGTAAAAACTACACCTACAGCTAGTGAAAATTTATCTGAAACTCTAAAGCCTATTCAATATGGTGTTACAGACATAATGTTCATCTTCCCGGATGCAACAACTGCAACATGGAATGAAACAACTATAACAATCACTAGTTCTCCAGAGATAGGTAAAAGCTACCAATATAGTCAAGATACTGGTATGGGATATGTAATGAATATGACATTTACCATAGAATCTATTGTCAATGACACGATAAATATTTCAGTTATTTACGAAGATAGCGAAGAAAAAATATATCAGGAGGTCAACATCACTCTAGAATTCAACAGGACTTTTACTATGCCTAGATTATACAACAATATTCCACTTATGTACCAGGAGTATCTTTTTGCAGAAGATCTTCAAAGAGAGGGATACAGCTTACATGATCTGGCAGGAGACTCTTTAATCTTCGATGTGGAAATAGTAAAAGTTTACAAAACACCTCAAGAAGAAAGTTGAGTTTTTATCTCCTTTTCAAGCAAATCTAAAAACTCTTCTTCTTTTCCTTTTGGAATTGTAGCACCAGCAGCAATGTTGTGACCACCACCCACTCCGTCTAATAGCTCAGCTGACTTCTTCATTGCTATAGAAAGATCCAGACCTTTATCTATTAATTCTTGGGTTCCACGAGCAGATGCTTTTACTTCCCCCTTATCCTTATCAGCAAAGCCTATTAAAGGCAAATCGTTGCTAGTTTCTCCAGAATTAAGAAGCATGTTTGCAACAATTCCAACGATGGTATCTCGTATGCCTGTACCAGTATGGAAAAACTGCAGATATTCTCTTTTTTCAATTCCTGCATCCTTTGCAAATTGCAATCCTTCAACAAGATTGTGCCTATGTCCCTGTAAAAGAGTACGTGCCTTTTTGAGCCATGCGCCCCTATCACCAAGACAAACATTTAATCCTACGTCACATTGACCATATCTTGCAGTAGAATTCAAAAGTGTAGCAAATTCTTTAGCATCACGAAGCTCTGTACCTTCTTTTTCTTCATCTAAAATATATACTTCTCCAACCAGCCTCTTTGCCATCTTATGATCAAAACCTTTCGTTAGAAGCAACCGTGCAATACCTGATATTATCGTACGCCGCTCATCTTTACTTAGATGAGTCCAGTTTCTCCAAGTACCACCATCTTTCATTTTTATGCCCAATTCCTGTAAAAAGGCGATACATGCTGATTCTCGTCCACTGAGACCAGGAATTAAAGGATCGCTTGCATACTGCAATAATTTGTAAATTGGACGGGTTTCTCTACCAAAATAACGAATGTCAGTTTTATATTGAACTACACCTGCTTTTTCCCCATCTTCGAGAATTTGCCGGTTAACGCCCACAAGTCTGCAGTGTTTCCTATCCTGAAGATCCCCGCAAGCTCCGACAATCGCCAAAGAGGCGAGATCCATGTTTTTTTGATCAATTGACTTGGATACAAAATATGTCACACCAGCGCCACTTATCTGAAAAGATCCGTCTAATCCAAAGAGATGTGGATTCAAATGAAAATTAAGATCCGAATCATCCGGGCATGCATGATGATCTGTGATTATTTTATTAATCTCTGGAGAATTCACACTGATGCTACTTCCAAGATCAGTAAACCACACAAGTTCATGATTCTCATTTTTTAAACGCTCTAAAACCATTTTATCAAGTTGTTTAACAAATTCTATAGAATGTTGTTTACCCATACGCTTTAATGTTTGAGAGGCGATTGCACCTGCAGTTATACCATCTGCATCTATATGGGTTACAATATGAATTTCCTTCGAACGATTAACGCTGTCTGCTAAATTTTTTGCTCTTTTTAACAAATGAGTGCACCAACTCAGATAGTATACAAGACAGAAAAGATAGTCTCTGCCCACCTATATTGCAAAAGACCACTAATCTCCCATCTTCAGCTACCCACATTGCTTACTAATGATAAGTAGTTTCCGTTTTTACGATTTATCTTAACGCCGAAATCTGAATGAATGACAGGAAAAAATTTGGAAGATAAACAAACACTACCATTAATTGGATTTACTTGTTTTATCCCCCAAACAAATATCTTACAGTTTGTCTTATCTTCTTGAAATCAACTCAATAATATCGAAACTTCTCAGTTCCCAAACTTTGCAAATCATTAACTCTACCTCCCCACTATAGAGATCCATAGCATCTGCTCTCTTAAAAAGACATATGGTTTATTTTATTATCAAGAACACAAGGAGTAAATAGACAACAACTCGTTTTCTTTAATTTACTTTTAATTTTCCAAAAGACCAATCTGTAAAAAAATAATGTGAGGCAGATATTACTTATCTGCCATTGCTTTGTACTTGTTATATCTAGCGTTTACATCTTCCTCAAGTTTCTTATGAAGCTTTGTTGCCTCATCCGGGAACGTTCTAGTAAGAACATTGTATCTCATCTCACCCATGATGAAATCATGTAGCGTCCCATTTGGCTCTTTGTAATCTAGTTGGAATGGATTTTTACCCTCATCCGCAAGTCGTGGATCGTATCTGTATAGTGGCCAGTATCCTGCCTCGACTGCAAGTTTTTCCTCATCTTGGGTTTTTCCCATACCTGCTTTTATTCCATGATTAATACATGGTGCATACGCAATGATAAGTGACGGGCCAGGATAAGACTCTGCCTCTTTGAGCGCCTTAATTAGCTGATTTTTGCTTGCACCCATTGCAACTGAGGTAACATATACATATCCATAGCTCATTGCCATAAGTCCAAGATCTTTCTTCTTGGTTTTTTTACCAGACGCTGCAAACTTCGCTACTGATCCAATAGGTGTAGCCTTGGACGCCTGCCCCCCCGTATTTGAGTATACCTCAGTATCTAGAACAAGAATATTGATATCTTCACCCATTGCCAATACATGATCGAGACCACCATAGCCAATATCATATGCCCATCCATCTCCACCAACTGACCATATGGACTTCTTTGTAAGCATATCTTTTGATTCCCATATCTGATTAAGCAGTTCATCACCATGGTTTTCTTTTATTAATGATTTTATCTTGTTGCCATATTCTTTGGATTCCTCAGCATTATCTTTATTCTCAAGCCAACCAGCAAACACATCTTTTGCTTCGCCTGAGACTTTATTCGCATCAATTGCTTGTTTCACAATTTCAGCAAGTTTTGCCCGACGTTGAATGGTTGCAAGCACCATACCAAAACCATACTCAGCATTATCTTCAAAGAGGGAGTTTGCCCAGGCTGGTCCATGTCCATCCTTATTAATAGTAAATGGTACTGATGGCGCAGAACCACCCCATATTGAAGAGCATCCGGTGGCATTTGCAATAATCATCCTATCTCCAAAAAGCTGTGTTATTAATTTGAGATATGGTGTTTCTCCACAACCTGCACAGGCACCAGAAAACTCCAGGAGTGGTTGTTGGAATTGAGATCCTTTAACGCTGAATTTATCAAATTCTCCAGTACGAATTGGTATGGTCTCAGAATATTTTCGCAAGGGGATCTGCTTATCCATCTGAGTACCCAGTGGTTTCATAATAAGAGCCTTTTCTTTTGATGGACAGATGTCTTCACAGTTTCCACAACCTATGCAATCCTCTGGATATACTTGTATCCTAAAGGATAAACCATCCATTCCTTTACCAACAGCTTTCTTTACTTCAAAACCCTCGGGAGCATTTTTTAGTTCCTCATCAGTTACCAATACTGGTCGTATGGCAGCATGTGGACAGACCATAGCACATTGATTACATTGAATACAATTTTCCATCTTCCATTCTGGAATATTAATTGCCACTCCACGTTTTTCATATTTTGTAGTAGCAGTTGGAAAGATACCAGCAGGCATAAATGCACTCACGGGAAGTTTATCTCCCTGCTGTGCAAGCATCGGTCGCATAACTTTTTTCACAAAATCAGGTTCATTTGTTTCCTTTGGCATTTCAGGAGTTAGTTGTGCCCAAGATTCAGGATAGGAAATCTCTTGAATCTTACCAAGAGCAGCATCTACAGCGCTCCAATTCTTCTCCACAATGTCTCTTCCCTTTTTACCATAGGTTTTTTCAATTGCCCCTTTAAGATAACCTATTGCCTCATCAACTGGAATAACATTTGCCAGTTTGAAGAATGTAGCCTGCATAACCATGTTGATTCGGTTGCCAAGTCCCACTTCCTCAGCGATTTTTACAGCATCAATTGTGTAAAACTTAAGCTTCTTCTCTGCAATTGTTCTCCTCAAAGAATTTGGAAGATACTTCTCCATTCCTTCAAGATTCCAGGAGGAATTTAATACAAATGTACCTCCATCCTTTATACCTTCAAGAAGATCATATTTGTCAACGTAAGATGGGTTGTGACATGCTATATAATCTGCACTATTGATCAAATAGGTTGATTTGATTGGAACCTTACCAAATCGCAGATGAGATATCGTAATCCCACCCGATTTTTTAGAATCATATGCAAAGTATCCCTGTACATATTGGTCTGTGTTGTCACCAATGATTTTAATGGCATCTTTGTTGGCCCCAACTGTTCCATCTCCCCCAAGACCCCAGAACTTACATCTTACAAGGCCTTCAGGTGATGCATCAATTGGATCTCCTGCGGGAAGTGATGTAAACGTCACATCATCTTCTATACCAACCGTGAAATTGTTTTTCGGCTCATTTAATTTAAGATTGTCAAATACAGCTTTTACCATTGTTGGTGTAAAATCTTTTGAACCAAGACCATAACGTCCACCAACGATAAGCATATCTTTATGTATGTTTTGATAAACTGCAGATACGTCTAGGTATAGTGGTTCTCCAAAGGAGCCGTTTTCTTTTGTCCTGTCAAGTACTGTTATGCGTTTGACAGTTCCAGGAACTGTCTTTAGGAAATGTTCTACTGAAAATGGACGGAATAGTCTGACTTTGATAAGACCTACTTTTTCTCCACTCTTATTTAAATAATTGATAGTTTCTTCTGCAGCTTCTGCACCAGAACCCATCATAATTATAATATGTTCAGCATCAGGAGCACCGATATAGTCAAAGAGATGATAACTTCTACCTGTAAGTTTACTTACTTTTTCCATCTCTTCTTCAACAATTTTTGGAATATTCTGGTAATATTTATTACCCGCTTCAGTAACCTGGAAGTAGATGTCAGGATTTTGTGCAGTTCCCCTAAGATGTGGTTTTTCAGGATTCAATGCTCGCCCTCGATGTCTTTTAATACCTTCCCAGTCCACCATTGCAGGAATGTCATCATAATCTAGCATCTCCACCTTCTGAATTTCATGAGAAGATCTGAATCCATCAAAGAAATGAATAAAGGGAATACTTGCACGTATTGTCGAAAGATGGGCTACTAATGCAAGATCCATGATTTCTTGGATAGAACCAGATGCAATCTGGGCAAAACCAGTTGCCCGAGCAGCCATAACGTCTTGATGATCGCCAAATATTGACAGTGCCTGCCCAGCAATTGCACGAGCGGAAACATGAAAAACAGTCGGCATGAGTTCCCCGGCAATCTTATACATATTTGGAATCATAAGAAGAAGTCCTTGTGAAGCGGTAAATGTCGTAGTAAATGCACCTGCACTCAAGGAACCATGAACTGCTCCAGAAGCACCACCCTCAGATTGCATCTCTGCAACTTTTAACTGTTGACCAAAGATGTTTTTTCTTCCTTGCGCAGACCAAGCATCCACCATTTCCCCCATCGGAGATGAAGGTGTTATAGGATAGATAGCAGCTACATCGCTAAATGCATAAGCAACATGTGCCGCAGCAGTATTCCCATCTACTGATTTCATAAACTTTTGTTTTTTCTTACCCATTGATTCTACTTCACTTACTAAAGCATCAGACATACAAATACCTCATACATAGATATGTTTATCCCGTATCCGGGTATAATAAATAAATATTTGGTATAACTAACCAGGAAAAATGAATGACATAAAGTGCCAATTTTCTAGTTTTGCTACTGCATAAGTATGAACTGGCAAATGCACATTACCAAAAAATCTACATTTATTGATTCATTCTGGTTTTTTTGGAGAGATGATATATCCCTTCCTTCTTTTTCTCCATTTTCCCCAGAACATTACCACAGGTGGAAGAATAAATATCGATGTTAAAAATGAATAGAGAATCGCCATAGCCGTTATTATGCCGAATTGTTGTTCTGGTGGCATAGGTGCAAGAACAAGCATACCAAAACCAGCCATGGTGGTTATAGCAGCTATCAATAAAGACCCGCCTGTATGCCCAACTGTTTCCGATACTGCATTCATAACATCCCCGGTTTTATCTGCAGTGAGTTTGAATCTTTCCAGTGCATGTATCGCATAGGTAATTCCTAGCCCAATTGTTAATGACGTTACCATAACTGTCATCACATTCAACGAATAGCCTATGAAATACATAGTACCTATTATCCAGATGACTGATATTGAAACAGGCAGCATAGCAATTAATCCCAACAGTGGTTTTCTATAAGCTATTATAAGAATTATTGCCGCAAGAATTACAGAGACTGCTGTAGAAATGATCTGGCTGTCCGTAAGCGAACTCGTTATCGTATACATCAATATCGTTTGACCAGTTACTATAGCCTTAGCACCCCCGTAACTGGTTTTGTCTTCTTTTAGCTCATTGTACAAGATTTCCATGCCATTATCCGTATCTTCTTCACCATTTCCATAAGATGAAATATCTGTATATACCCTGATCAACGTTGCATCATAAGAGTTCCCCTCTCGATGTAATACCTCTTTAGTATCAAACCCATAGACATCACTTTCATAAAGGTAATCATAAAGTCGTTTTACATCTTGATCATTTCCAGGTAACCCGTTTTTATCTATATTGAATTTAGATGCAATAGTGTTGTTTTCCCCTATAGCTCCTTGAATGATAGATAACATAGATGTCGCTTTAGGATCCCCATTTGGTGTTTCCGCAACGAATTTATCATCCCTAAGATTTTCATAGGTTTCAGAGATTCCCTTGAGGGTATCTATAGAGTCAACATTTCCTTCTATGAGTATATACTCCTGCTCCTGACTTGAAAATGGAAAATTCTCTGAGATGTCATTCATAATTTCTATTGCAGGATTATCAGATGGTAGAAAATCCTCCATACTAAAGCCCGTTTGAATGTTTATTGCTCCGCCAATCATAATAACAGTGACAACTGAAGCTATAAGTAGCATAGTTTTTGGATGTTTACATACTATATTTGATGTTTTTTCCATAGTATTTTTGAGAGAAAGGCGTTTAGAACTAGATTTGACAACCACGTTTTTCCTTTTATCTAATATGTATCGAACAGCGGCTTGTAGTGTTATTGTTATTATGAACGTATACCCAATACCAATTGCACATAGAATACCAAAATCTCTGATAGGTGGGATACTGGCCGTTAGAAAAGAAAGAAATGCTACCATAGTGGTAATCGTGGCAAGAAACATTGCCATTCCAACGTCTTGTATGGATGACACTATTGCCTCACCACATGATTTTCCTTTTTCAAGTTCAGCCCTATAGTTATGAAACATATGTACTGAATAATCCACACCTAAACCCATTAAAAGCGGAACAAGCGCCACCGCCATTGTGTTAAACGTCATCCCTAGCAAAACCATAGTTCCAAAAAGCCAGATTATCGATATAGTTAAGCCAACCAACGGAAGGATCATGTAAGATGGTTTTTTGAAAGCCAAAAGCAGTATAAGACCGATTGCAATAAATATCCCTGGCCCAATAATTGTATTTGATTCAGCAGTCAACTCGTTTATCTGATAAGATATCACTCCGCTGCCCGTTGCCCTCATTTTGACATAATCTCTATCACCATCAAATTCTTCTATTATTTGAACCAGATTCTTGCTAATGTCCTCAAGTTCCATTGAATCCACAGACCCATTTATCATGACCATCATCAAAGTTGCACTTGGACCAGAATTTTTGGTATGATCTTCCGATAGAAAAATTAGGGCAGATGTCTTCAGTTTCTCCATGAAAAAGGGTTTTATGAAAAAAGTATTGTCTGCAAAATTTGTATCAGGTGCTTCATCAGTTACTACCCACCAACTATCCAGATCCTTTAAAGATAAAGTCTCGGTTTCATCAAGCATGACAAATAGCATGTCAAAATCTTCCCACGAGAAATCACCGAATCTGTTCAATATTTTTGTAGAAATGGAGTTTAATACCGGTCTGTTTTGTATTTTTTCAACGAAGTTTTGCATAAAACTGACATTCACAGTTACTCTTGACCAAGGTAATTTTAAACCTGGAACTTGGAAGAATCTGGCACCGGCCTTTGAATTTCCCAGTCTTGCTGGAAGTCCAATACCATTCATTTCTGGTGCAATACCAAATTTCCCCAGTTCTTCTTTTTCAACTTCTATTTCTACCCTATTTTCTGCAAAATTAAAGGAAACATTACCTGTTTCTAACTTAATTGGAAAAGAGATATCCTGACCAGGTGATTTTATCCATAGATATGCATCTTTTTCGAAGGATTTAAACAATTCACGATAGAAGGAGTTGTAAAAAATATCTCTAATGTTTTTTATTGGCCCTTTTCCTATCTCCCACAGTGGATTTTTTGGTTCAAGATGTGCTGCAATTTTGAATTCCATATCCATCCGTTCGTCGGGTATTATAAGATTATTGAAATCTATGTACCACTCAATCACATTCGTTATTTTATAGGGGGGTATCAGCTTGGACTCAAAATCAGAGAGATCATAAACTTCAATTGAAAAGCGTATATTACTGTCATTTTCTTCAATATAATAATTCTTTACATCCATACTATCTATTGTTTTTCCTTTTGATATTTTTGGATACGGATCGTAGTCTATTTTTTCATTAGGATCATCTGTATTCATCATTTTTATTTCATCGTTGTTTTGCTCGGCCATTAAATCTTGAAACGCGGTGTTTATTTCAACATTTGAGCAATTTAGTAGAGATTTACCAAACTCTATCTGACAGATTATATCTATGAAACCTGCGATACTAACTGATCCCTCGATTTGATCAATTTTTTTAAATTCTTTTAAAACAAGATATTCTTCCTTTAATGCTTCAGGAGTTGCAGCATGTTCTGCTTTTTGTTTTTCAACATAAACCATTAACATTTGCTGATTTCTTCCAAAATATTTACTAACGCGTTGTTCTGCATTGACAACATCATTATCTGGTAAAAAATCATCCATCGACGTTTCCATTTCTAAGGAAGGCAACAATAAACTGAAACCTATGGTTATCACCAGTATTAATCCAACGACAAGCCAAGATCTTTTTTCGATAATTTTACCAAGTTTATCCAACATTGCTTCTTCCTTCCGATCAAATCAGGATATGATTGTGTACACCAGCCTACAAAGTAGTGACAGCTAATTTTTTGCTTTTTATCATATAATGTTTGGTGTGATATTTTATATTATCCATTATATATTTTTTAAGTATATATTCTTTTATGGCATAGTATCAATATAATTGATAGTAGCATTTATATGGTTAAAGTACATATATACTACAGGCTCTTAATTTCGAAAAAATTTCGAGGGGAAAAGCACAATGCAAATCGATAAAGAGAAACAGAAAAGAATTACTTTGAAAGGATTATTCAGAAATACGGCCCCAGTGGAAAAGGAAAAGGACAGTAGACCTAGCATGTCACTACTTAAAAAAATGGCAACTACAAAGGAACTGAGGGATGTATTAAAAAAGATAGAATACGAGACAATACCAACAGTGAGAAACGCATGGATAGATTATTTTCTCGAAGTTACAAAGCGACCTAAATGTAGCGAAGATTAAAAAGAACAAGAGAATAAAGGAATATAACACCATCATTTTCGTGATGCTATTTTGATACAAAACATAACAATTAAATAAGGTATATATATACCACAGCAGGGTGAGGTTAAAATGGATATATCTATCATAGTACCAATAGGCGGCATAGTGGCGTTACTTTTTGCAACATACCTATTTTTTACTGTTAAAAAGCAAAGTTCTGGAAACGAAAAAATGAAAGAACTCAGTGGTGCAATACGGGAGGGAGCTATGGCTTTTTTGAAAAGCGAATACAAAGTACTTGTTATCTTTGTTGCAGTTGTTGCCTCGCTTTTAGGTATGGCATCATTTTTTGAGGATAGTAATATACATTGGGGTTCATCAGTAGCATTCATCATAGGAGCAATATTTTCCGCAGTTGCAGGAAACATTGGAATGCTGATGGCGACAATGGCTAATGCAAGAACCGCGGAAGGAACAAAAAAGAGTATTGGCAAGGGACTTTCCATAGCATTTTCTAGTGGTGCTGTTATGGGCATGTGTGTTGTAGGGCTTGGGGTTCTAGGAGTATTCAGCCTGTACATATTATTCCATAATCTTTTATCCCTCACTCCTGCTCTTACAACCAATATCTTATTCGGATTTGGATTTGGTGCTTCATCAATAGCATTGTTTGCAAGGGTTGGCGGTGGAATTTACACAAAATCAGCGGATGTCGGAGCTGATCTTGTTGGAAAGGTAGAGGCAGGAATTCCTGAAGATGACCCACGAAATCCTGCAGTTATTGCAGATCAAGTAGGTGACAACGTCGGCGATGTTGCAGGTATGGGTGCAGATCTTTTTGAGTCATATGTTGACTCCATTATTGCAACTATGGCACTTGCAGCAGTTGCAGGAGGATTTGCAGTTACCACTTATGGAGATAAAGCCATTATTTTACCATTAGTTATTGCAGGTATGGGCATATTTGCTTCAATTATTGGTACCCTTGTAGTAACCATGGGCAAAGGAAAAAATATCTATGGTATATTGCGTAATTCCCTTTTTATCAGCACCGCGATAACTGCAGTATTTGCTGGTGCTGCAACATGGTATATTTTAGATGGGGAAATGAGCCCATTTTTTGCTATGATTGCAGGACTTGTTGCAGGTATCGTAATTGGTCTTAGCACCGAGTATTATACATCTGAGAAAAGAAAACCTGCTCAGAGTATTGCAGATGCTTCAAAAACTGGTCCTGCCACCGTAATAATACAAGGTATGACAACAGGTATGTTAAGCACAGTTATACCCATTATAGCAGTAGTTATTGCTATGCTTGTTGCCCATCATTTTGCAGATTTTTATGGCGTAGCCATTTCAGCAGTTGGTATGCTTAGTATCCTTGGTGTTTCTCTAGCAACTGATTGTTATGGTCCTGTTGCGGATAATGCACAAGGGATATCAGAGATGGCGGGAATGGGAACAGAGGTGCGTGAGAGAACCGAGCAACTTGATGCTATAGGAAATACCACTGCAGCAATGGGAAAAGGGTTTGCGATTGGTTCGGCTGCAATTACTTCTCTTGCACTTATATTTGTATACATGATAGCAGCTAATGAACTTCTTATCCCAGCTGGTAAAACACTTGAATTATCCTTAGGTAACCCCAAAGTAATTTCTGGCGTATTCATTGGCGCAATGCTTCCATTTGTTTTTACTGCTCTGACTATGGGTGCTGTAGGTCGTGCAGCATATGCCATGGTAGAAGAAGTTCGTTATCAATTTAAGAAATTCGACCTCTTAAATAATGACAAGAACAAACCAGATTATGCCAGGTGTGTAAAAATTAGTACTAGCCGTGCATTAAAAGAGATGATATTCCCCAGTTTACTAGCAATTGTTTCCCCAGTTATAATAGGTCTAATTCTTGGCCCTGAAGGACTAGGTGGACTATTGGTTGGTTCTATTGCCACTGGTTTTCTTCTAGCGGTGTATCTTGCAAATGCAGGTGGTGCATGGGACAATGCCAAAAAATAC
Source organism: Thermoplasmatota archaeon (assembly GCA_030616985.1). Taxonomy (GTDB): domain Archaea; phylum Thermoplasmatota; class E2; order DHVEG-1; family DHVEG-1; genus JAUWWG01. The sequence goes on along the minus strand of JAUWWG010000015.1, from coordinate 3,608 downwards.
GTTGAATCGGGCAATTTGGGTGGCAAAGGATCAGATGCTCACAAAGCTACGATTATAGGAGACACCGTAGGTGACCCATGCAAAGACACTTCAGGACCGTCCCTTAACATTCTTATCAAGCTCATGTCAATCGTGTCATTGGTATTTTTACCACTGATTATTGCATTCAGCGGATAGATTAAAAAGCAAATCCTGATATTAAACGCAATTGTTACAAAACATTCAAAAAGCATATAAGGAGCAAATATATTCCAAGACGTCTATTTATCCTGTAGAGTAGTGATTTAAATGTATGCCATGGTAAAAGTTGAAGATACAATAAGAATACTTCCGGAGAGATTCGGCGAAGATCTTGATGAAGTAGTTAGAGAAATTGTGCAAAAGAGTTTTGAAGGGACAATGAGAAAAGATCATGGCATAATTATAGCAGCTAACAACATAGAAGCAGTTGGCGATGGAATAATTATCCATGGGGATGGAGCAATGTATCAAAAAGTTGCTTTTGATGCATTGATGTTTAAACCAGAATTACAGGAAGTCGTGGATGGCATAATATGTGAAATCGTGGAATTTGGAGCCTTTTGTCATATTGGCCCCATTGATGCATTGATACACATGAGTCAAATCATGAATGACTATGTTGAAGTAGATGCAGAGAATGAAATAATCACCGGCAAGGAAAAAAAGATGACGCTTAAAACAGGTGATCCAATTAGAGCAAGAATTGTTGCTGTGAGCATGAATGAACTGTCTGCAAGAGAGAGTAAAATAGGACTTACTATGAGGCAGCCAGCTCTTGGTGCACATGAGTGGTTAAAGGAACCGAAAAAAGAAGAGAAAGGAAAGGAAGAAGAAAAAGACAAAAAGAAAAAGAAAAGGAAGGGACGGAAGTGAAAAATCTCAATGCCTGTAAAAACTGTCATATGCTAACAGAAAAAAATATTTGTCCTAGCTGTTCAGTTCCTACATCAAAAAGATGGGGGGGTTACCTTATTATCAGAGATCCTTCCAACTCCCAGATTGCTGAAAAGATGAATATTACAAAATCTGGCAAATATGCATTAAAGGTTAGGTAATGGACGATATTTTGTATTCATTGCCAGATGATTTACGTGATAAGTTAAAGGAGCCAATAGGGCTGCTTGTAAATGAAGAAGAACTTCTGAGATTACTGGTAAAAGAGGAATATATTGTTTCTGTAGGAGATCAGGTAACTTACACTCTTTTAAAGAATGGCATTGAACCTATTTTTTGTGTTGTTGATTTCAAAATAAAGAGGAATCGTTGTTCTAATGACATTAAAGAAAAGATACAATCATTTGGTAAAAAAAGAGTGGTAATAAAGAATCCACCGAGATGCATATCTGGTAATCTCTGGAACGTTATAGAAGCCGCATTTGATAATTTAGAGAAAAACTCCCTACGAATTGAAATTGATGGAGAAGAAGATTTAGCAGCACTTCCTGCCATATTATTGGCCCCTGGAGACGTAACTATAATATATGGATTGCCGAATAAGGGGGTCGTAGTAGTTAAAGCCACTAAAGAACATAAGAGAAAAGTAAAAGAGATACTGGATAAGATGTGAGTATCATGGAAATAGAAATTGATTCAAAGAAAAATAACCCTCTGCTTAACAGAACTGAAGTTCATTTTACAATTCAGCACGAGGGTGAAAAAACACCAAACCGAGAGATTATACGCAGCGAACTAGCTGAAAAGCTTAATGCAAAGAAAGAGAATATTATAATTAATGATATTCAGTCAAGTTCTGGCATTCAGAAGAGCATAGGATACGCTAAGATATATTCCTCCGTGAAAAAAGCCGAAGAAATGGAGAGAAAACATATCTTAAAGAGAAACAAAATCAGCGGGAAGAAAGAAAAGAAGGAAGGAGAAAAGGCAGAAACCGCAGAAGAACCACCCAAAGAGGAAGAGAAACCAGCTGAAAAGAAGGAGTAGAAATGAAAGGTAGAGAGATATTCAAGGTTGAGGGTGATAAGATTACCCGTCTGCGTAGGCATTGCCCCAAATGTGGAGATGGCGTATTTCTAGCCGAGCATAAAAATCGTGTTAGCTGCGGGAAATGTGGATACACAGAGTTTAAAGGCGGAAGTAAGAAAATATCTAAGCCTATTGAAACAGAGGAGAAACCTGCAGAGCCATCTGAAGAATCAAAAGAAGGGAAACAAAAAGCAGAATAAAACAGATGGCGAACGGAAAGACCATCGATTGACATTTTTTTTTATCATATTTTTTATTAGAGAAGAATACATTTCCTATTTAGTGTTGGGTCTATAGTGTAGCCTGGATATCACCGGGGCTTCCGGAGCCTCTGACCCGGGTTCGAATCCCGGCAGATCCGTTGTCTTTTCTCTGAGAAAACCCAGTAAACATATCAAAAAAGATACTGTTGGTATTCCCATGGAAGCAAGTTTATAATAATAACCAACACCCTCTAAAGAAGCGTAGGTAAATTTAATATTCCTGCAAAAATAGTCAAAAACGCAAAACCAAGTGCAAAGAAAATATACTCCACATACATAATTGACCAAGCGTGGATATTCTCCAAGGTCTTACTTTCAGTATCACCCTTAGCCATCAAATAAAAAATAAAACAAGAAAGAAACGCCAACAAAGTCAAAGGCCATAAATAAGACTCTAGAAAACCCATATTAATCAAGGCAGGGATAAAAACAAAAGGAAAAAACATAAAAGGAAAAGAAATCAAAGCCGCCTTCTTAACGCCAAAAGTATTAATCAAAGTACGAATGCCTGTTGTTTTATCTGCCTCACTATCCACAATATCTTTGGTAGACATACCGCCAATAAAGAACAACATAGCAATGGTTCCAATAATCAAAGGCTCTCTCTGAAGAGGATCACCAAAAACACTCCAACCTGCTAGAATACCAAGAAAACCACGAGGAATAGCAATCCAAACCTGATTCAAAAAAAGATACTGTTTCATCCGGGGAGGAAGAGAATAAGTGACAGTAAAAATCATAATAAGGAAAACAAAAAAACCAAACCAAACATTAACCGTAACAGCCCTTAGTAAAGCAAAGAGATACAGGATATAAGCAAGACTTTGTGCCTCATCCGGCTTAATAATACCACGAGGGATTGGACGATATGGTTTGGAAATACGATCCCCCTTCCAATCAGTAGCCTGGTTCAAAATATTAGAAGCAGCATTCACGAGCGCCAATGTAAGACTGGCATTACCAACGGTCACCCACCAATCAGAAGGCACAGCTACATTACTGTACACCAGACTTGCAACTATTATAGACATGGACACGATAAACGGCGCAAGCAAAGTAAATGGACGTAATAAATCAATATAACCGCGGACATGTTTAGAAGGAAGCTTTGTCTTGCTGTAGGACTCCTTCATTGTAAGCTTGCCGAGGCCCTTATCATCATCACCTAAACTACCATGCTTGTCCATTGCCTACGTGTATCAATAATAGTATTAAATGTTTTTTCCAAAAAACTTCCAGCAAGATTCAAATTTCAACTATGATATTTTTTAACTAAAAAATCTTCAAGTAGCCTAGCTGAATTTAAGGCACAATTAACACCAATGCCCATAGCTTTCACAC
>JAUWWG010000120.1 GCA_030616985.1 Thermoplasmatota archaeon | reverse complement strand
TTGAAATTTATGGGAAAAACTCCTTGTGAATATATGATATGGGATGTACTTCCAGTTATACGAAAGGAATTAGTATGCTGTATTGTCCATAATTTTGGCTTAAGTCAAAAGGAAACCGCTGAAAAAATGGGATTGACACCTGCAGCTATTAGTCTTTATAAATGTCATAAACGAGGTATACCCATAATCAATGATGAAAACATCATGAAAGAGATTAATTTTTCTGCTGCACTGATTGTTCAAAAAGGAGAAACGGTTGTAGGTTCTGAGATATGCAGGATTTGTAAACTCATAAATTCCAAGGGGTTACAAATAATCGAATAAATCAGCTCTCTTTGATTTTCTTCAACACGGAAATCTGTTTTTGTCACAGATGGTTGCCAATTAACACGCTCACATATAGGAAAACATGGATTTTGGAGTTTATACCATCGTATACAAAAATAACTTGCTTTGATATATCAATAAGAAGAGTGTCAATCAATAGGAAAATTCGACAATTGTCGTAAAAATCATGGAAAACTTTATAAGCTAATTAACTATTGTTAATTTGTGAGAGTCTGAAGGAAAAATAGTAACTTCCATCCCATCTCCTCAGTCAGCGTCTTTTTTTCCAATTATTCGCTTTCTTTAATGAGACTCTCACTTCCTCCCTTTGCCAAGTAATTAAATACAACAAATAATTACTATTTTTTTTCTATAACATTGCATAAACAATTCAATAAATCTGACAAAGTCAAGCTATGCTATATGTTTAAATAAATACTCACGATAACGTTTTTTTGTGGAGATTTCGCTGTATGAAAGATTTCAATACTTTAGATGATTTTGACGTAGAAAATAAGACTGTTTTGCTAAGAGTAGATTTTAATATGCCTCTTGACAAAAACACCCTTGAAATTCTTGATACTACAAGAATTAAGCTTGTTATCCCAACAATAAAAGAATTAATAGAAAAAAACACAAAGATTGTAATACTTGCCCATCAGGGAAGGCAGGGAAGCTGGGATTTTATATCTTTAGAAAAACATGCAAATGCATTAGAAGGATTGCTAGGAAAAGAAGTGAAATTTGTGGATGATATTTTTGGAGAGAAAGCAAAAGATGCGATAAAAAATCTTAGTTACGGAGATGTGTTATTTTTAGATAATGTCAGGAAATTCCATAGTGAAACAGAAAAAAAATCTGCTGAAGAACATGCAAAATCAGAACTTGTACAAAACCTGTGTCCATTGGCTGATTTTTTTGTAAACGATGCTTTTGCCGCGGCCCATAGAGCTCAATGTTCACTCATTGGTTTTACTGAAGTGTTACCGTCATGTGCTGGCAGACTCATGGAAAAAGAACTTACGACGCTAGAGGAAGTTGTAAAAAATCCTAAAAAACCATGCATATTTTTGTTTGGAGGAGCAAAATTTTCTGATGTAATTGTCACTATTGAACGTGTTCTAAGTAACAAAACCGCAGATAAGGTTATGCTCACCGGATTGCCTGCCAATGCATTCTTAAAAGCGGAAGGTTACAATCTTGGAGAAAAGAATGAATCAGCATTGCTTGAAGAAGGAAAACCAGAACAATTCGAAGAGATCAAAAAAGTTTTAACTTCATTTAAAAATGATATTTATCTCCCCGTAGATTTTGCAGTATCGGAAAATGAAGAAAGAAAGGAAATAACACTTGATGAGTTGCCAAGTGAACATAACTTATTTGACATAGGTGAAAAAACTATAGCGGAATTCAAGGAAATTTTAAAAGAGGCGGAAACTGTCTTTTTATCTGGTCCCTGTGGAGTTTTTGAAAAACCTTTATTCAAGAAAGGGACAATGGAAATATTCAACTTTGTAGCAAATTCAGATGCATTTTCTATCGTTGGTGGTGGGCATACCGTCGCAGCGGTGGAGCAGATGAACCTCAGAGATAAAATGTCCCATATCAGTACAGGTGGCGGTTCACTTGAAAAGTTTATGATGGGTGAGAAACTAGTTGTTGTCGAAGCTCTTAAAAACGCAAAAAATAGAAAATTGGTAAAGTACAGTTAAGAGAGAAACAGTCAAATAATAGTGTTGTTTACATTTTTTGTTTTAGGGGCTGGTAGATCAGTTCGGAAGATCGCCACCTTCGCAAGGTGGAGGCCGCGGGTTCAAATCCCGCCCAGTCCATACCACATTTTGAGACAAGGATTCTTTTAGTTTTTCTTCGAGAAATTGAGAAATAATTATTATTAAAATAGCGCCATTTGGCACATGAAACTATTTACATATTGGAGGGAATCTATTACAAAGAAAAAAGAAGGAAAAAGGGCAAAGTTTACTGTCCTGAATGCATTCTTACCATATTTTTAAGAAAAGTTATTATGTATCTATGTTGATTTATAAATGTTGGAGGAATGTTTATGCATAGAAATAAATGGAAAACATCCGCTGTTCTTATATTGACCATCTTTTTTGTAAACATAGGGCTAATCTTACCCTCATTTGATGGAATTGCCGCTAATGCAACCACAGCATATTTACCTGAAACCTCTGTGAACAATGACCTATTTGATATAAAAATCAGATCACTAATGATAGCTGGCTACATTCCTTCTGTTGCTTCCTGTATTATTCAAAATAACAGTGTTGTCTGGTCTAAAGGCTATGGTTTTTATGATTTCAAAGGGATGAAACAATCCACAATAGATACGATTTACCAAGTTGCATCTGTTTCAAAAACGGTCACTGCAACAGCAATTCTTCAACTATATGAACAGGGGTTGTTTAATTTAGATGATGATGTAAACAAGTTCCTTCCCTTTTCTTTACGAAATCCACAGTATCCAAATGAGGCTATCACCTTTCGTATGTTACTTAGCCATCATGCAAGTCTTCATGATCATGATGAAGCAGCAGCCTATGAGTATTTTTCTGGAGACTATCCCTTGAACTATGTCCAAGAACTTCTTGTTCCAGATGGCGATGCCTATCACCCTGAGTTTTGGGGAAATTATCCACCTGGTAGTGGTGGGAATTATTCAAACATTGGTTTTACTATTCTTGGCTATCTTGTAGAGTTACTATCAGAGCAAACCTTTGAAGAGTATTGTCAACAGCATATTTTTATGCCGTTACAGATGCATAGTACCAGTTTTAACATGGATTCGTTGCCTGTTGAAAACCTTGCTTGTTCTTATCTTCGATTTGGGAGAATTTATCTCAAACTTCCTCACATTGATTACACATTTCTTGATCCATGCGGCGGATTGCTTACGACAATTGATGATTTATCCCATTTCCTCATTGCTCACATGAACAATGGCATCTACCAACAGGTACGTATTTTAAATGAAACAACCATTCATGAGATGCATAATGTACAGTATCCAGAGAGTGATCCATACTTTGGCCTGCTTTATTTTGGACTTGGCTGGTTGATTTTTGAAGAAGAATTTGGCAAAGCAACCCATGGTCATGATGGCGATATCACGTTCTCCCATGCACGAATGAGAATTTTCAATGATAACACCACTGCTGTAATGTATTTTTTCAACAAGGGATACAGACCAAGTCTTCTTCCAAGAATCCTACCATCTCTTATTGAACATCAAGGCGATGTCTTCATTCGAAAACTATTATACGAAAAAACATCCATGATAACCGCAATGCAATAAAGACAGTAAGCATCAAATGAGACAACAGTAAAACCAAAGAAGTTACAGCTAAATCAACGTCCAGTGGAAAAAACAAATAATATGAAAGAATTCCTGGTTTTGAGATAATTCTAATCTACTAATTCTACTTCTACACTGTTTTACCCCTATGATCCACCAGTAAGTAGAATCAACAGTAGAAAAAAGCAAAGGAAAGATAGATCTATTATTGCTGCAATTGTGAAATATGCTACAAAACCCAGAGCAGTTAATTTGATTATGGGTTTAAGTATAGCAAACGCTAAGGTAGCTATCTTAACTAATAGTATACCAACTATGTCTACTACCACACCAACTGCGGCAAATATTAAACCTATTATTGTACCAAATACTTTGAGTAGCACAATTAATGTTATAAAAAGGATAACGCACTGGGGTTGAGCTGAATTGCCTTCGAATATTTCTTTCAGTTCCTCAACCGCACTTCTAACATCTATGTTTTTTATTTTTTCTCTAAATTCATGTATATCCATATTTTGAATTTTTTCTTTAAACTCTGCCACATTTATGTTTTGTATCCCGTCAATAAAACTTGTCTCATTTGCCTTTACTGCAGCGTCATATTCTACTGCAGGTATAGATGGCAATAGCATCAGAATAAAAACTGAGAATACACTTGCAAATATTATTTTCTTTTTCATTCTTTCATCTTCTTTTAATTAATTTTATAGTATTATAATATTTTAATTAAATTTAAAGGTTTCTCATTAAATTTTGTACAAAATATCAGTCTCATTAATATATCATCTCGTTTTAGACTAACGAGACATCAAAAATGAAACATGAGACATCAGCCATAGTATAGGATATGATCGATATACCCCACCCATAACAATAGGAGATCTAATCACACAGTCTAACAGTATCGGGTAAAGTGAAATCAAGCCCCATAATATGATGAGCCGTGCCCATAAAGAACGTATAACTTTTTTCAGGTGGCGGTCGAGCAACATAGATATATATACCCCTGAAATGGGTCATCATTCCAATCTGCATTCCACGCAAACATTCAATGTCCATATCAAGAAGACGGTCGTATCGCAATATGAACGTCCTGCTTAGCATTTCGAATTTTGATTGATCGGAGTAGTACCAACAGTTGAATGGTTTGTACATCTCTACTGAATTATCTTTGAATGGATTCAGCTTATAGCTCCACCCTTGACTGACGACAAATGCATGATTGCGAAACATTTTATAGATATTTAGAGGTTTGAGAATAAAGAATAGAACTGGATGTTTATTCCCAAAGAATGTATTGATGATATTAACAACATCATTGCGATCAGTTGCAGATTGGATTTTTTCCATAAATTCTGACAACATGCCTTCCAATTCTTTAAACTCTTGTTCTGACAAGGTAAATTTTTCTATTGTAGCAGAGCCATCTAAATCAAACAAAGCACGCTCTATATTCACAACTTCATCTTGCAGTTCATTTTCTGGAAACTCATTAGCAGTTACGGGACCAATAGCAAGTCCAACGAAAAGAACTATCACGCCTATTACAACCATTTTATTATTCTTTATCACTATGCAACACTTCTGCTCAAGACATATTTATATTTAATTACATATCTTTTAAAATTTATATGCTTTTCCCATTTATTCGTAAAATATTTTTATTAATGTAGCATCATATCAGCTCTATTGAAATGGTATTAGAGAAAACATGGCTCTTGCTCATTGCGTAATCCTTAAAAATCCCCTTATAAAAAATATTAAATATGTGACTCATATCTTACATGCCAAGTAAAAACATGAAAATTCTACTGGTATTTCCAAAGATTGAGCATGGCGCATCTACACACAATGACAAAGGATCATGGACATCAATACTTTTTGGTTACCCTATAATAACACTACCTTATATTGCTGCAATAACTCCAAAGGATCATTCTGTAAAAATAGTTAACGAGAATTATAACACCCTAAATTTTGATGAGGATGCTGATTTAGTAGCTATAACAACATATACTATGACTGCACCTCGCGTATATGAAATTGCTGATGAATTCAGACGGAGAGGTAAAAAGGTAGTACTTGGTGGATATCACCCTACGGCACTCCCAGATGAAGCAAAACCACATGCAGATAGCATAGTGCTGAGTGAAGCAGAGGTAACGTGGCCTGAGTTACTTAAAGATGCGGAAAGGGGAAAATTGAAGCCTTTTTATGGACCAAACCCAGATTTTGACATGGCAGACATACCAGCAGTACGAAGAGACCTCATTATACATAATCCTATTTTAGGGGCGGTACAGACAACAAGAGGGTGCTCAAATAGCTGTGAATTTTGTGCTATCAGTAGTTTCTGCCACCATGGTGTAAAACAACGTCCGATCAAAAATGTAATTGAAGAGATTAAACAAATGTCCAATAAAATGTTTATTATTCATGATCCTCATCTGACAGTAAATCGCAAGTATGCGCGAGAACTTTTCAAGGAACTAATCCGGCAAAAAGTTCACAAAACATGGGTGGCAAACGGGACCGCAAATGTTCTTGGCAAAGTTGATGATGAATTTTTAAATCTTGCAAGAAAATCCGGATGTGTTGAATGGTTTGTTGGTTTTGAATCTGTTAGTCAGGCTGCACTAAATGGAATTAAAAAAACTCATAACAAGGTGGAAGACTTCAAAAAAATGATCAAACGGATACATGATCATGGAATGACTGTCCAGGGCGGAATTATCTTTGGTTTCGATGAAGATACCCCAGATATTTTCGATACAACCCTTGAGAAGTTACAAGAGTTAGAAATTGATGTACTTGAGATAAACATTCTTACCCCATACCCTGGAACACCATTGTATGATAGGCTTGACAAAGACGGAAGGATATTTACAAAGGACTGGTCGCGGTACAATCAAGTCGATATTGTATTCGAACCAAAGAATATGACTGTAAATGAACTCTACGACGGGACAAGAAAAGTAGCCAGAGAGTTCTATTCCTGGCCAAACATCATAAAAAGAAATACGAAGATTTTTTATACAGTTAAAAAAATAGGTGCAATCCTGCCCGCAGGTACAAATTACAGTTTTAGAAAATATTACAAGGCAGATTTTAATATTTAGGATGTATGGTACAAAACCCAATTGAATGGATCAGTTGAAAACAATTACTGATGCATCATCCTTAAAAATTAGAAAACAATATCAATCATACATTAAAATAAAATTATTTGATGCATATCAATTTACAGGGGAAACAAAATATGAAAAAAATAATATTAATAGCATGTATCGGAATATTACTTCTTGGTGGATTAGGAGTCGAGTCCTTCCCATTTTACTCAGGTTGTTACTTGATTAGTAACTCTAAAGAGAGACGGT
>JAUWWG010000039.1 GCA_030616985.1 Thermoplasmatota archaeon | reverse complement strand
TATCCCCAATAAATTTTGTTTAGAATCTCACTGAATTTTTTTGCATGCTTCATATCTTTAGCTTCGAAACATATAACCCAGTCAAAAGTACCATGAACAAAAATACTGCTTTCAATTTTAATGTCTATTTTTGATGCCGAGTTCTCCAATTGTCGTGTAATTATTTTATCAGCCAGTTTTTCATCAAGTGGTAAGGTTGTTCTTTTGATTAGAATCATATATCTTTTTAGTCCTTGTTTTTCCTCATTAACTACTGCAGCATATCCCCAAATCGTTTTATTTTCTTCTAATCCTTTGATAATTCTCCATGCTTTTTGACGTGAAAAACCACAGTTTTTAGCTATGATGTCGATGCGTTCCTTTCCATTTTTTTGTAGTTCAGCGATAACCTTCAATTCATCTTCATAAATTTGTTTCTTACTACTTTTAGCCATACTAATTCACCTTATTCTTAATCTACCATTTCTAAAACATCTGTTTCTTTATTAAATCGTGTGTTGGTGAACTCAGGCTGAAGAATATATTTATACTAGAAGTTACAAATATAATATTGAGTGGGGAGTCGTTTTTCAACTATTACGCCATACTTCCTCCATAAAGGACATAGTGTAATAGCATCCCATCCTCTCCACTCACTTTACCTTGCATCTACCTCTCTTAAAAACCCGTTTTCTCTCCTCTAAAAATCTTTTAGCGTTTTCTGCCAGTCATCAGGTAACACAACCTGTTGTTCAACCTCCTGCCACTCAAGACCATAATCAAATAGCAACTTTTTCACCATGTCAGGAACACGAGGGGTACACAAAATACCACGCACATTTGCCTCCTTAACATCTTTTTATATCGTTCATATACATCCGCAACTGGCTGAACCGCACTAATATTTGCCAGACTGCGTTTAACCTCAATAACCACAGGAATATGGTCTTTGTCATAACCAAAAAGATCTATCATCCCTGATTTCACATGTTTCTCCCGTTTACTAATAAGCAGTCCTTCCAGCCATTCAAACAAGCAAAACCGAAAAACGTGTCTTCACCATCGAATTCAACTATGTACCAATCACTTATTTCTTAAATAAAAATAAAAAAGAAAAGAGGTAGGTTTTATTTTCCTCTTCTGGTTATAGTTGTGTTTTCTGCTTATGAACTTACACTTACAAGTTCAATGTCAATATTTTCTACATATGGAATGAAATTACCGAGATATCCTGTGATTTTCACAATATTCTTCACTTCAGGAGAATAATATATGTCTCCCATCCCTGATAGGGCTGTTATTTTGTAGGCATCAAATGTTCCTGCCTCAATGCTAATCGTCTTTTGCTCTGAGCATATGAATGGAGCTTTTCTAAATACTTCGTTTACCTCTGGCATTTCTATTGTGGATGAAACACCAAACATTTCTAGAACTTCCGATAAGTCAATTACTGGAAGGAACTGTTCCAATTCTGGAGGAATAAATTCCTTTCCAATAATCTTAGCTACCTTGTTTATGATATTAAGGATTCTCAGCCATATCGATTCTACTGTACCATCGATTGTTATGTTTCCTGCAGGAAGTCCCCATTCGCTATCTGTACTAAGTGGGAAGTCAAGGAGTATGTAGGGATGATCAAAAACTGCCTCTATGTTTATCTCTATAGGTATTGTAGGTATCAATTTTACTAGAATTTCAGGCAATTCAATTGGTAAACTGGATGTATCAAATACTATAGATAATTCCGCATCAATCTTTTCAATTCCTAGGGTGGTCTTGTCGAAGTAAATAGTTCCTTTTAAAGTTGCATCTTCGAAGGTCAATTTTAGTGCCATTGGTTCTTTATCTTCCATGTAAAAATCAAAGTCAACATCAACAGAAACATCTAGATCATCTGTAATGAATTCTGTACGATATGAATTTCCTATTTTTTGCACTACCTTGAGTTTTATATTACCTGAGCTCAAGTGAAAGTCTATGTACCTTCCTTCTGTTTCAGATAATGTAATATCAATATTATTGAGTTTGTATGTCCATTCTGTTCCTACGTCCCAGATAGGTGCATCAACAGATACGGATGCTACTGTGCTATCTGAGTTATCACTAGACTCTTCATTATCTTCATTCCCGCTAAGAGCTGCCCCATGCAAGCCTCCAATTTTTAGACTCGGATCTCCAAGTAGTATTGTCTCTTCAACGGTTTTCCGGTCTATTCCATCTACATTTACACCATCAATAGCTGGTCCCAACTTGTTGATATAATCAGTTATTGTTTGTCCCCATACATCCCCAAGAATGTCGATCTGTTGAACAACAAAAGCATGGGCAAAACGCGGATCAATCCAACCTCCAAGACCATAAGTAACATATTCGTTGATATATCCATAGCCAAGACCTGTGGGTCCCAATGTTGCAATAGATCCTCCACCGTCTTTTAATAAAAACCAAGAGGAGAAATCTGTTGGAATCCACTCCAATCTACCAAGTCTGTGAGGATCATCTTCTGTTAAAACTTGTTGCATTGAAACATTGAATTGGCATGTGTGACATCCACCAATAACCATAACTGGAAGTTTATGGCCGTTTGAATATGCCCCCTTTGCAATGTCTAGAAAAATAACTCCATAAATAAAATCTTCTTCAGTTTCTGCATCTGGAAGGAAATTTCCCCATACTGCTGGATTGGCATGTCCTGCAAAATGTACCCAACCACACCCAAGACTAACCGCGTTTTGAACATCTTCACTACTAGAAAAAGTGCCATCAGACGTCCAAAGTTTGGTTACCTCAAATCCATCACTGATTAGATAAGATGCAGTAACGTCCGTAGCGATTTCTCCCTCATAGATGCCTGATTCAACATCTCCTCTTGCAGGTGGACTTGTATCTCCACCGAGCGTTACACCCTTTTTGAACCATGAATCATCAGCTGTGTTTTCATAAGTGATAATTTTATTTACCACGGTGTCAATTTCCCACGAGTATCTAAATGGAATTCTTCCTACCTGTACATCTGGATAATAATCAAGAAATTCTATAGGTATGCGATGATAACATTCAGCAAATTTGCTATTTCCATTTGGATCCCAATCTTCGAATTGAGGGCGGCCATATTGATCATCTTTATATATGTCTGCATAGTAAAGATCACTAGAATATCCAGTTTCATAACCTGAATCATCGTCATTTGTCACGACACGTTCAGGAATATACCATTCATGTGTTTGTCCCTTGCGACCACCTGCAAGTAATACATATCTAATCCCCCACTCTTCAATGGCATCTGCTATCCTTAATTTTATATCCTCTGCGTCATCACGACCATCATAATTGGGATAAATTTCCTGAGTTGTTTCAAGAACCGTTCTAATGCCAATGCTGTTCTTATGATCGACTAATGGTTGAAGCCCCTCAGCAAACTTTTCGTCAGTAATAATTAACATGTCATACTCATCGTTAGCAAGTATGGATGTTTCTGGTTCTTCATATTGTATATCTATTTCAATTTTCTCTGGAACATAAATCACATCTTGCGTTGCTACATATTGGGCATAGCAATCAATATTCAAATATATGACATGCTCCCCATCCTTTAAACCCATACCTTTTCGAATAGTATATGTTTCAGAAGGATATGGGTCAGAGCTTGAATATACTGATACGTCTGGAGATATATCCTGTGATGTTTCCATTATTGGATCGATTGATAAAATCACCGGCATTGGAGCTGGCTGTATTTTACCAGATAGTGGATATTCATTCATAACTGAAGATACATCTACATCAATAATTTTTGTTCCTACTGGAAACGTGAATGTTTTTGTGATAACTGGTAAAATTGGTTTACCTGTTAACATAAGCATAGATGTTGCTTCCGTTAGTTCAACAGATACATATCCACCCTTCTCCTCGATGATAGGTTCCGAAACAAATATTTCTGTCGTTTCAAATAATGCGTTCGTGCCACTGTTCTCGTTTTTAGACATAACTACTGCACTAGACCCGCCTATGATTAAAATCCCTACTACAATTATAGGTACAATCTGTTTTAGCATATTTATCATATTTTGTTCTCCACTTAACTAATATATAATCTTACATTTATAATATTTGCGCATGGTTGACACCACTGCGTTCTTTGAATTTATCGTATTAAGTATCTCTCAATTTTTATATGCTGTTATTATAATTTCTATTTTGCACCCTTACTAAAAAAATGAATTAATTTTTCAACAGCCTAAATAGCTAGAAATATTTTGCAGAGGTGTGAAATGCCGGATAAGAAGCGAATAAATGCTAATAATATAAAATTATATAAAGAAAAACCCTTCACATTTTACTAAGGAAACTTAATGGTTTTTAAGTTAATTCTACAATATACTGGCAAATAGCATGTATATCGTAGAAAATACGTAAAACCTCAAGGATATACAAACAAAATCCTAAGAAGATAGTGGAGAATGTTTCAATAGATAATCAACTTTTGAATCTTATAAGATTTTGACAAACATGAATTTAACCCAAAATTGTTAAAAAAAGATGATATTCTTAACTCAGGTATTAGTTTACATCCTAGTATTTTATGGAATTTGAAGCAGTTAAAAAAATAAAAGACCAAGGAAAAGTGCACCTGATTTTTTTAATAAATTTAAATTTTTTAGCGGACGCGGCGGGATTCGAACCCGCGACATCTGGCTTAGAAGGCCAGCGCCTTATCCAGGCTAGGCCACGCGCCCATTTTTCCAACTAAGCGAATTCTTTTCACGAATCAACTAAAAATTGATAAAAGTATGGATGTATAACTTTTATTCGTAGGGTGCCGCTTCTCCAACCAGATCAACATGTGAGATAATCATACGTCTGCAACAATATCGGTCTACCCCAAGATCATCTAGAATTTTCTTAGGTATTTCTTTTGGTTTTTCACCTGAATCAATGGCTGTTTTGTATTCCGTATGCCTCTTTTTGTATTCCTCGTACACCTCACTTATAACCTTTCCACATGTAAAACATCTTACCGGAATTATCACAACATCACCTATATGATTTCTGTCTTTTCTTTCTAGCGCCACGTCCAAGAGGTTTCTTAGATTCTTTCCTCCTTGAATCGTTAACTAGTAAACTTCTATCATGATCTAGAAAAGCCAGTTTTAAACTTGGATCGGCAGTGAATTCGACCAGTCCTCTGGCAATAGCTGTACGAACTGCATTTGCCTGACTCATAAAACCGCCACCTGCAACATTAACATCACTGTTTACCTTGTCTATATGTTTTTCAGCCAATCTAATTGGTTCAAGTATTTTCCACTTGGCAATTTCTGGTTCATAAATCTCAACAGGTTTTTTGTTTATCCTTATCAGCCCCTTTCCCTTTTGGACAGTGGCTCGTGCAATTGCAGTTTTCCTTTTGCCTGATGTATTAACAATTTTTTTTGCCATTAAACTTGCACCCCTAATGATTTTGAAAGTTCCTTGATTGTTATATAATCGATGGGTTGTTTTTTAGCTTCTTCTATTATTTCGAATTTTTTGCCTTCAAACTCCTTTGGCACTCCAATGTAACATTTCAATCTTTTAAAGGCTTCTCTGCCATGCGGCGTCTGATATGGAATCATACCTCTGATAGTTCGCTTTACAATCATATCTGGCATTCTCGGGAAAAATGGCCCCTTACGGTAGGTACCAACTTCTCTCTTCTGTTTGTAACGATTTTTTATGGATGATTTTTTACCAGATATTATGGCATTCTCTGAATTGACTATCGCAATTTCCTCGCCGCCTAATAGGCGCTTTGCAGTACTTGTGCTTAATCGCCCCAATGTTGCACCGTTTGCATCAATTATAATTGTCATATTTATCCCAATATCCTAATATCTTTTCCTTTCGGATTGTTTTTCAGCAAATCTTCGATGGATATACATTTGCCACCTGATTTCTTTATTTTTTCCTGAGCATTCTCTGAAAATGACCAGGCGGCAATTGAAACTTTTTTAGTAAGGTTTCCATTGGATAATACCTTACCTGGTATAAGAGCAGTTTCTTTGTCTAAGATATATTTACTGATTCTGTCCAGGTTGACCTCTGGCCAGTTCCTAGATGGTTTTTCTAGTCTTAACGCTATATCTTTCCAGATAGCCACATCGTTTTCATTTGATTGTTTTTTTAACTCGTGTATCAATTCCAGTAGCATAGGATTTGTTTTTTTACTTTTCTTAGCCATAGGATGTTTCTCCAGGTACAGGAATTGTAGTGAAAGGAAGTGCTATTTATAAGATTTGTGGGAGAAATAGTTAAGAACAAACGCGGAATAACGCCCCTACATGAAAAGAGTTATTTCAGTCTGTGGAAGTGACGGATCAGATGAACATTTATCTAATTATGCATTGGATACTGCGGAAAAGATTGGCAGACTCATTGCACTAAAAGGTGGTGTTGTAGTCTGTGGTGGTCGTGGAGGAATAATGAGGGCGGTATGTAAGGGTGCCAAGGAGGAAAATGGTATAACTGTTGGCATATTGCCAGAATCAAAAGAGGAAGCGAATGAATTTGTTGACATTCCTATTGTCACAGGATTAGGTCACAGAAGAAATTTTTTGGTTGTTGATGCCGCTGATGCAGTAATAGCAATAGGTGGAAGATGGGGAACGTTAAATGAGATTTCTTTTTCTATGGTCTTTGAAAAGCCACTTATATTAATTAAAGGTACTGGGGGATGTGTTGATGAAATTGTAAATGGGCAGATAATGCAAGATATAGAATTTACATACCATATTGTAGATTCTGCAGAGGATGCAGTGGAAAAAGCTTTTGAGATTATGGATCGCACCTAACGTAGAGATGTAAATTGTTGATATGCTACTCTCATATCTGGGGCCTCAATTCACTCTTTCATCATCTGTGGCTAGTAAAAATATATCGCAAGATATTGCAGGCTGGCTATAGAAGTAAAAAATATTTAGAGTAATAATTTTTTATATTTTTAATTTTTTTATCCTTTTTATTTCTGTTTCTGTCAGGATTTTTTTCTTCTTGTGCGTGTCAATTTTCTTTATTGTTGGTTTAGTTATGAATGCTTCTTCGATGACCCTTCCGTCGATGTTATTTTGTATGGGGATGTTCATTGTAGCTAGTATTGTTGGTACGATATCGATAACATTTGCATCTATATGTTGATTTGATTTTATGTTTTTACCATACATAAATAAAATACCGTTTGGGCGGTGGTCTCCCATCCAATCATAAAAACCAGGGGGTGAGAGAATAGACAATGATTTCTTTTTTGAGCAGAGGATGTGGTTCAGTCCTTCAGGTGGTTGCAGAAGTTCTTGTGCACCATACTCTTCCTCAAGGTCAAATATGATATCCAGGGGATCATTCACTGCGTTTTCCCCGTAGAGTTCCTCCCATCGATAGATGTTTTTGATGAGTGTTCTTCCCGTTTCCGGGTCTTTAAGATTTTTAAGCAAGGTGGTGAGCTCCATGCGTAGTTTCTCATAGTCTTTTTTATCAACAATTCCCTGCTTATATTTATCCTTAAGATTGATACGTATCCCTCTTGAACATACTGAATGATAAAACGCTCTTGTTTGTGAGAAGTCGATGTTTCTGCTAGAGCCACTTGAAAGGATAAACTTGCGGCCGATGGATGAACGAACCAGTTTGTGAAGTGGAACCAAATGGAAAATTAATCTACTCATTTTGTCAAACAACATTGTCATTAAACTGCTAAGATTATAGTTAGGATCTGAGATGGTCTTCAAATAGCCGGTATTGTAGAGCAAATTGTTCACATACAGGTATTTCTGGGGTTTTCCAAAGCCGTGATCTGAGACGATAATGAAAATCGCTTCGGGATATCGTTCCATCATTCGGTTGATGTAGTCATCGGCTGTTTGATAACAAGATAAAATCAGTTCTTCTTTCCCCCATAAAAGATGCATTGCATCATCTGTACTACGAAGCACTACCATAGTGAAATCCCACTCATGTTTTTCCATTAGATTTATCGTAACTGTTGCATGAGAAATGATTGCATTTTTGACTTGATCGGCGAATTTCTCAGGAGCATATTTTGCAGTGAGATTTTTTGGAATGTCATCAACTGCTACCTGTTCAAGCTCATATTCCCCAATTTTATCTTTCACAAGATCATTCTTAATACTTTTTGGATATGTGAATTCTGATTCTGATGAAGGTGTTAATAGACCGGTGATCATAATGCCGTTTATCGACTCAGGTGGGTAAGTGCCAGGGACATTGACGATGATGCTTTTGTTTCCCGCGTCTGTGAGATGATTCCATATAGCTGATGTCTTTCGATATCGTGAGTTGACCAGTTTTTTTGAAAACGTATCTGTGTGGAAGAAATCATAGATGCCATGTTTACCTGGATTGCATCCCGTGACCATTGAAACCCATGCAGGGGCACTATAGTATGGTGTTGTTGATCTAAGTTTTCCACAGATCCCTTGTTCCCGTATCTTTGCAAATGTTGGTAACTTACCAGCATCCATCCATGGTTCCATTAGATCGAGTGTTCCTCCATCGAGACCAACTACTATCACCTTCGAATTTTTTGCCATTTGATGTCATACTCCTGAGATATAGGTGCCATATAAAGGTAAAAAGATTTAATGTTTTTTGTTAGTTATAAGGCATTAAGAAATTTTTTATATTGGAAAATAATTATATGAAATGTATAAAAATATCCAAAGTATGTTTAATTAACAACTTCATGCTTTGAACTGAATCATATGATGGTGATACGATAAATAAATATGATCTCCCAAAAATTAGTAGGAACCATAAAGGTTTTTTCAACTCTGCAATCATTGTTATGATGCTATTAGGTTCTTTGTCGGCATCTTGCTGTAGTCAATTCAATAGCCTTGCAGAGACAGATCAAATAGAAGATCAGATAGTAGATTGTTGTATGTTGGAGAATCTCCCCATATATTCTGCCATTGAATCGCCGGAAACTAACATGAGGCTGGACAGTCGATTTATCTACAATATAACAGTTGCTCTGAGTAACATAATCTTCAATGTCTATAATGAATCGAATGGGGATATTGCCAAGGGACGAGCATTTGGGACAAAAGGAGAACATCGTGCAGCAGAGATCATATATGAAAACATGACTCTATTGGGGCTCAATACAACGTTTGAACAACTCGATAAACGTCTCGGGTATCCTAATGATGACATTATCAGTAGACTCGAAATACTAGACTATGGGGTAAAAGTAAATGGTGAATCTCTAGACTGCTATATTGCACCATCGTGGAAAGGCCCCCGTGATCATCTGCTGCAGCTGGATTATACTTTTTCCTTTAATGGATTAAAGATAAAACATATGCCAAAATTTCCATGCATATATAATAGGTCATTAGCAAAGGAAACAGAGAATTTTGTGTTTATCGATAATGATCAATGGAATGATCCTAATGGTGTTTTGCCCGTTGTTGATTTACTTAAGCCGTTTTCTGATCCTCTGAAGTTCTACATGCTATTTCATATCGCAAGTCTCGTTAATGTTAAAATACAAACAGCTGCATGGTACCAGTGGTATCCTTGCTGTAAGGGTTTGATCCTTTATGATTTTAACAACGACTGTCATGATATGATTTATTTTGCTAAACCCTATGATAATTCACTCCCCGTTTTATTCATCAACGGAAGGATTGGAAAAAAAATAGTCGGAGACATTAAAAATCATACGATTGATTTTGATCTGAAACAACGATATAATACATCTACTGTGAGTTATAATGTCATTGGTCAGCTCAATGGAACTGATCCAACAAAAACCGTTATCGTCTCTTCCTTATACGACTCCTGGTGGTGCCAGGGAACAGCGGACTCTGCTATTGGTATGGGTATTGTCCTTGCTATAGCGAAATATTTTCACGAACATCAAATTATACCAAAGTATACAATAAAATTTATCGCCTTCAGTGGAGAAGAATATGGCATGAAGGGGGCAGCGCATTATGAGGCAGTTCACCGACTTGAAAACATCATATATATTATTGACTTGAATCAACTTGGCTTTACACAAGCAGAACCACGACTAACGTTAGACATTGTAGCCAACAAACTGCCTTTCCTCAACGAGGTATGGGAAGTTGCTGAAAGAAGTAACTATGTTGAAAGAACAGGAAATGTCGCCGACATAAAAAAAATCTTATGGGCAAGCGGAAATATCCCAAGCAATCCTTTTCCATTCACTATCAACCGACAATCATGCAATGCCGTGAGTTTCTTTAAAGATGGTGGCTGGATTCTGCATCACAGGGATGGATTAAATCACACAGAGGGGGATGTACTAAAGTACTTTAATTGGACGGATGTAAATGTGACCGGTGAATTAATCTTGAACGTTACTAAATATCTCACGGTTGAATCGCAGGATTATTCCACAGATCGTTTACCCCCTCCAATGAATTTAAACAGGATGACAATGGAGAGTTTTTTACACAAATTTGTCAATAAATGAGATTCCACCTCATAATAACTCTAGCATCTATCTATGTTCAACATTATCGATAAATACAGGGCCAATAAATGCCATATATTCATCTCGAGCGGCATCTTGCTTATCACCACTATTTTCTTTCTCAAGTAATGCTCCTTTTTGCCGTATAACAACATAGTAAAAATCATTGGGTTGAACATCTGAATCTTCAAATTCAACAACAGCTAGATTAGTATTTGGCTTTGCGTTACCGATAATCTTACACCAGGGTTGCCCTCGAGATCTATCTTTTTTCACCAACCATATATCCATAATTGGATAATCTAGTTCATCAGGCGGGTAACCATGGGGATGCATTCTTCTTCCATTTTTATCTATGCCGGGGAAAGTTGACAGGGCTGTAATTTGTATTTTTAATGGGGAAGTACAGTTGATCCATCTGCCATATGCCATTTGTTCGTCAAAACGAACATTTGTTCTAATCTTTAAAGTCTGACTACCGTAGACACTGCAATTATTCATGGCATCCCAGATTTCGTCTCTTGTGTTATGTACCGCATAGGCTGCTAATATCCCAGATGGATTGGGGTAGTTTCCTGAAACTCTGGATTGCATACTTGCACTTCCAGGTCTATCCACTGCATGGTTATCACTACTTGCCATCAAGACGAATCGTTGATTTTTTCGAGCATTATTACTCCATTCCCAGAGGCCATTTTCTGTCCAGTACTCTGGGTAATCACAATAAGATGTGGGATCATATGGCCAAAGTATAGGTATTCCAGAATATTTTCCGATGGCTGTTCCCCATTTGCTATATGTTTCTACACCACGCAATACCTTATCTCTTGAAACAGTATTTATTATATCATTTGCTAAAAACGTCCAATTTACACTATATGCTCCAAATATGCTTATCTTCATCAGCGGGTGATGGGGAAAACCAACATTCAAATGACCCTTATCCCATTCATCTCCCATCGCTTTAAAAATATCGTCCAATGTATTTTTATCCCAAGCAGAGTATTCGGGTGCATCTGGATAGATGTCTTTATAGTAAAAATTTACATGGCATATGTCTTCATGGCCATTGGAGCTCCATGGCCATCCTCCAGGATACCAGGGTCCTGGAGAATATTCAAAGCCAAGAAATGTGGTGAAATTTCCGGGATTATAGTATTCTGTAGCTTTATTTTTTATTATCTGCCACTCATCATAGTCGGAGAGTTTATACCTAATAAACTGGACGAGGCTATGTAGTCTCATCCATAAAGGTTGCGGAGGAGTATGATCAATTCCATTTATTATCTCAGCATGATCAGTTAAACAAACAAAATCAAGATAATTATCCTTTATTGCATTTTGATACAATGTATCTATTTCATGATATCCATCTGAAATCGTACTATGAAAATGTATGTCGCCAAAAAACAGCCGTCTAACCTGGATTCTTACTGTATCATAAGCATTGCCAGTGTCATCCTCAGCATACACAGTCAGATTTACATATTCTTCATTGAGTGGAGTTGGTTCTGGATCGAAAATAATTGGGTCATCTCTGTGGAAAGTGGTATGTATACTTTGATTATTAATCTGCCAATATTTTACAGTTGGGTTTCCTGTTATATCGCAGTCTATGATATCTCCTTCGCAAATAATGCTATCTGGGTCTATGTTGATTTTCACTGCAAGTGGTTCTAAATTTGTCTTGGTGTCTATAGTGATCATTTTTTCTGAATTGCCATCTGAAATAGAATGAGAAGCAGGAATTGATACAATACTGGTTCCAACGAGCAAAATTATTATTCCAACAACTATGTTTTTTTTAAACAAATTAAATCACTTGTTATAACCCTTTACCTTTAAATATATTTATAATATAAAAAACCAATATAAATTTTATGGGAAAAATATAAAGTGAATATTCTATATAAATGAACATGACAGAAAAACGATAACATAATAATTCACTTCGATATATGCAAAAAGTGATTAAGATGAAGTTTAAAGATAAAGTTGTTTTAATCTCAGGTGCTACTGGGGGTATAGGGCGAGCATTAGCAGAACGACTTGCTCATGAGGAATGCAATCTTGCTCTATTTGCACGGCGAGAGGAAGCATTGAAAGAAATCTCAAAAATCATAGACACAACGAAATCCACGTGTATCTATGGGAGATGTGACGTAAAAAACAAACAAGATGTGAAGGAAGCTGTTGAGATTACACGTAAAAAGTTTGGCAGAATAGATGTGGCTATATTAACTGCTGGTATTCTGGTACCTAACCCCATTGAAACCTTTGACAGTAGCATCATAAAGAATACTATGGAAATCAATTTTTTAGGAAACGTTTATTTTATAGAGTATTTACTGCCCATCATGAAAGCTCAAAAATCAGGCACTATTGCAGTGACGTCCACGTTACCTGATAAGAGAGGAGTCCCAGGCTGGGGTGCGTACGGTGCTAGTAAGGCAGCGGTGAGCTGGTTGATGGAAAGCCTGAGGGCTGAAGCTAAGCAGAAATATAATGTTAATTTTATAACAATAAAACCAGGTTCTGTTGAAACTCCAATGATAGAAGGTTATCACAGGCAGGGGGCCATTAAACCGGAAAAAGCAGCAGAAATCATTGTAAAAGGCATCCAAAGAGGAAAGAAAATAATTCAATTTCCACTTGGGCAGGTTTTACTAATTAGAACGTCAGATATGTTTCCTGCAACTGCCTATGATATGATGCCTGTAGATGCACAGAAAGGTGATGGATATCCTGTTATTGAGGAGAAATGATGTAACTTTTCAGTACGGTAAAACATATAAATATTTAACAATTATTAATGCGAGTTGACGTTGTATGAACCCTTTGCTTAATCCCTTCATATCGATACCTATCTTAAAAAACTATATCTTAGATCCAGGTAGAATACAGAGATTAAACCCCAAACAACTGAAAAAATATCGAGATAAAGCATTCAAAAACATAGTAAAATATGCATACACTGTTCCACTCTATCATACTATATACAAGAGGGCCGGAATTCATCCAAATGACATAAGAGGAATAGATGATATTGTAAAACTGCCATTTGTAACAAAAAATGAGCTAAGGGAAAATTTTCCAGATAAAATAATACCCGTAGGTTATAACAAAAGTAATGGACACGTCATTTGTACGGGCGGCACAACTGGAAAACCTGTTTCTATTTATACTGATTTTTCCACCATGGCTAGATCTGCCGGTACAATCCTAAGAGAAATGAATTTTTTTAATTTAAATTGGAGGAAATCAAAATTTGTCCATATCGGTAATTTTAATCCAAACAGGGTTGATCTTGTATCGCAGGAGAATTTTCAATCCCATCTTAAATCTTTTTTTTCTATGGACAACCATCTAAATATTGATGTAGACCTGCCAATGGTTGATATTATAAATAAATTAGATAGTTTCAGGCCAGACATTATCATGGCGTATCCTGCTATATTTCAGTATTTGGCTTTTTTGAAGCGAAAAGGATATGGTAAACATATTAAACCAAAACTTTTCTGGACAGGGGGTGCAATGCTGGACGATTATACAAGGAGTTATGTTGAAGATGCGTTTGAATGCAGATTACTAAATATTTATCCGTCAGTTGAAGCTGGAGCTGATATTGCATTTGAATGTATGGAAGGAACCTGGCATATTCATTCAGATTTCTTCAATGTTGAGGCTATAGATGAGGCTGGTGAATTGGTTTCATCTGGTGAGAGGGGTCATGTTGTGCTAACTCGACTTTGGGGTAGAGGAACACCCATAATTCGGTATACGGGTATGGATGATTGGGTTAAACTTTCTCCTGGAGAAGAGTGTGATTGTGGATTAACAACACCTGTTATACTGGGAGGTGTTGAGGGGAGGATGAGGGCCAACATAATCTTGCCAAACGGGAAGGTTTTCCCTCCAGGTGCGTTTTGTTTTATAACACCCGTACTTCTCAAACTTAAGACGTTCAAAGTGAAGAGATATCAGATAGTACAGAGGAAGATAGATGAAATAGATATCCTACTTGTTATTGATGAGGATTTGAGAAATGTGGGGCCTTCTGTTGATGTAATTGCCGATAGTATAAGAGAGAGCTACATGAAAAAGATTGGACCAGGAGTTACAATAAATGTAAGGGAGGTAAATGAAATTAAAAATGATAAGAATGCAAGCAAACCTCCACCAATCGTTGTATCTCATGTAAAACCCGAAGAGGGTTATGATTTGCTTGAATCCAAAAGTTAATATTTCTATTTTTTATGTCAAGGATGGATAGTCTATGAGAGAATATAGGATAAAAAGAGGACATGATGCAGACGTTGGGGTGCTAGTTTCTGAATATTTCGGAGTGAAAGGGGATATTTACAAAGGCATTAACTTTGAGGTAGATGGGATAGGTAAAATTGACATGAGGTGTGAGAAAAGTGCTCTTTTCATAGATATAGAACCGCCTAAGAAAGTAAGTGGAGACTACAGTGTTATAAAAAAATGGAATGAGTTTCTTTTGGAAGCTACTGGAAAGACAACCAAAGAAAGAAAAAAGGATTTTGGAAAGCGTTAGCAACAAAAACTATTTTAACTTTGGATGCATACATATACTTGTGAATTGTATGAGAAAACATGATTGGCATCCAAAAATAGTAGAGGATTATCTAAAAAAATATTATGGAAACATAGGCAGTAGAAAGACAACTTTGGTATATCTCAAGAAATTCTTTGAAACAGTAGATATACAGCCAAAGGACTTTTTGAAGCTATCGAATAAAGATATTGAGAACTCTCTTTTTGGTTACATGATTGCTATAGGTGAAAATCCTAAGAAGACACAGATAAGTTGTCTATCAGCCATTAAGAAATTCCTGGACCGGCATGAAAAAGACATCAAAGCTAAAATATGGGAAGATCTGAGAATTAGAAACAACTTGAATAAAGGATCATATGCATTAACAAAGAAAGAAACACCCACTCAGAACGATCTTAGAAAAATCTTATCATATGCAACTGGGGTTAAATCCCGAGCATTGTTTATGTTCTGTGCTACAACTGGCCTTAGAATTGATGAGGTATTGGCATTGAACTTTGATAATATCGACTTTGAAAAAAGAAAGGTTGAATTAAACGAAGAAGCAAAAGCTGAACTACCAAGATATACATTTTTCACACCAGAGACAAAAGAGCAATTAGAACTATGGAAACCAGAAAGAAAACGGATGTTACTAAGAAGATACAAGTCATCGAAATATATCAGAGACCAATTTAAGAATATGGGTTATGAGGTTAAAAGAGAAGACAAATTTGATACACATAGACAAGGCAAACCCATTTATCATTGGAATGTCTACAAAGACGGTAAGGAACTTTCTAGAGAAGAGATAATTGAGATGGAAAAGAGAGTATTCCCATTTGATTACATAACAGCACAACGAATGTGGGCTAACCTTCTTGAGAAAGCTGGAGATCCTTACAATAAGAAAGACAGCAACCCAAAGCTACAGTACCCTAGATATATGTACAATATTCACAGCTTGAGAAGATTCTGGCTGACACAATTAATGTTTGAAAGGGCGAATAAGGAATACGTTGATTATATGGGTGGCCATTGGACAAACCTTGATGCTGTTTACAAATATGAGAATACTCATATGCGAACAGTATTGAAAGAGGAATATGACCAGCATATGAAATGCTTATTGGTTTTTGAGACACAACCCGACCTTTCAGATATTCACAAACAGTTATCAGAGAAAGACGAGCGGATTAGTGATTTAGAAAAGAAAACAAAAGACATGGACGACATGAAGATGCAACTACTAGAACTAAGATTGACCATACAAGAGTTAAAAAATCAAAAGAATTAATCTAAACCGTGACCATTAGCTATGGTCCGTTTATCTTTTTTCTCTAAGAATTTTGTAACCGCTTTTTCTATTCTTTCCGCGAACATGTCTTCAAACTCAGTTTCGTCCTGCAGCCAGGTAGGTATTTCTCTCTTATTCTTATTGTAGCTCTGTTTCATCAATTTTTTGGTATCCTTTATCGACTTTGGTGTACTATATTTATACTGATGTTCTAATAGATCTCTATCCCATTTTTCTTCTTGTTCTTGTTTTGCTTCTCTGAGTTTTTCATACTCTCTTATAACATTCGCTAAACCAGTTCCTTGTATTTTTTCAGTTATTGCTTGACGTACAAAATCAGTTACGGATGTATAATTTTCATATTCGGCTATATGTTTTTTGACTCTATTTATTACTGGCACCGGTAAAGATAATCCTTGATATTTGATGTTTCTTGTTTGTTTCTTCTTTTTCATATAATATTCCACCAATATCGGTAATACATCGTTATTTATATATTTTTCGATGTAATGTAACTGAATAGCATACGTTTTAACATCGAAAACCTTAAAAACTCATAAACATTTAGGAATAGGAGTTGAGCGAATATGGTAGAATATCAAGGATTGAGCTTACCTAAAAAGCTGTTAAATTATATAGACGAGGCAATAAAAAACGCCCCTTATATGACGAAAAATGAATTTATCAGACAGGCCATCCGACATGAAATTGAGAGGGCAAAAAACAATGAATAAATACCCAAGAGCACAAAAATTTCTAGCGGACCATCCTGGATGGACAATAGATCAGTGCATTGCTTCTTTAGAAAAGGAGGCGGAAAAAATTTAATTTTTATAGGAGAAATATGAAATGAATGATATGAATAACGAGGGTTTTTTTGACACAATTTTTAGTTTTGCTATTGTAGTACGAGCGGATATTGATCAGATTCAAGCGTTAAAAAAATTTTTAGCAGAACATGAAATTATTGTCGCGTATCAAAAAACTAGCACGAACAAGATTTTTATCAAGGAAGAGAGCAATGGATATTAAACAGAAGTTTTATTGTTTTAGGTGTAAAGCCGAGATTCCTAAAAAGATAAAACGAAAAAAAGACAAGGATGGAAATATAAAAGGTCGTTGTTCTAGTTGCAAAAGAATTTGTATTTTTGTTGATAAAGATAGTTTAAATGGAAAAGGTACTAGCGACCCCTCTACTACCTCTACTACCTCTACTTTTCCTTCTATAGACCATCTAATTTTAAGCATGTTGAAAAAGGAAAGAAGACCATTCAAAAGTATTGGTCGAGGTGTGCATAATGGGGTTTTCTACATTGGAACCGTATTGAATCAGGGAAAAAAGGAATTTGATGCTATAGTAACAAGTGATAGACACATATATGTGGATTGGGGGAAAGGTGAATACAACCAGATAACAGAAGATTTTGGGTTGAACTATAGATTTCCATTATTTATAGATTGTATGGATAACTGGTGGAGCAATCGATCCATAGAAAAATGGTACAAAGACGGGTATTCAGTGGATATTAAGCAACTCTACAATAAAATCGTATCTCTCAACAAGAAATATATGATATATGAAGATGAACGGATTCACAAATACACTGCATTGGATATTATAAGAACATATTTCTTTGATTTATTCCCTGCAAATAATAGGACATATCATCATGCAGATCCTGGCAGTGGAAAAACAAATCAGTTGATGCTTTATCGTGCATTATCATTCAATCCTATATCATCTACCGATTTCAGCAGTGCAAGCATTTATCGAATAATTGAAAGCACATCCGGCACGATTCTAATTGATGATTTTGATAATCTACCCGAAGAACAGAAGTCTTCTATAATCCAACATATCCGAACTAATTACAAGAAGTTTAAAACCATCCGAGCTGATGGAAACAAAAAGAACAGGCCATATGCATATAACTCATATTCCCATCTGGTTTTCAATAACGTTTATGGCCTTGGGCATGACCTAGTTACCCCAGAGAGATTGATAACAATACGCCTTTTGAAACATAAGGATGCAAAAGATATTACAATAAACTCGGATGATAATTTCTGGAAACCAATCCATGACGACCTCTATGTTATGACTTTGCAATATTGGGAGCAGGTGAAAGAGTCATATGATAACATAGACGTTGAAGATCTGAACTCTAGGGAGCTTGAAGTCATAAAACCTCTTCTTGCAATTGCAGCAATAATCGGTGACGGCGTCTACAATGATATTCTTGAATGGTATAAGGAGACGATAAAACAGGAAAAGATACGAGATGTAACTGACGATTGGGAATTTCTTCTATTGAAAGAATTGTGGGACAGGACTCAATATAAAGATGATAATGAAGAGATGCGAGTATTTGTTAAAGAGATTGCTAAAGTAATAGCCCGCAATGTATCTGATCCTAGTTCCGATAACTATAAACAGACTTTGAATAGATTATATGCCTTTGTTGGTGGAAAACTTAAAGGGTATCTCTTCAAGGGTGGAATGACAAATGGAGTAACTCGTTATGAAGTGTATAAGAAGAGAGTACGCCAGGTTCTCGATTCAAAAGACTTATTAAAAACAGTAGAGGTAGTAGATGTAGTAGAGGGGGTAACCCCCAAAAGCACAAAAACAAAAGACATAGATTTTTTTGACAAAAACAACCATTCAACAGAAGAAAAACCATCTCAATATGATAAAATCCTGGAAATAAGAAAAAAGATTGAAGAGAATAGAAAGGCGGGTTATACGATAGATTCTGAATTTCTTTACAACCATTTTGACCACGGTTTAATTGATGGGTTAATGAAAAGTGGCCAATTGATAAAGCAAGGTAATGGTGAGTATGTTTTTGGAGGGTGAATAAAATGATATTGAAAGCATATAATTTTTTGATGGAAGAACCAACAGATGAAGATATTGAAGATATAATTCCTGTAACTGAATCAAAATTTGAAGAAGTAATGAATTTTAG
>JAUWWG010000133.1 GCA_030616985.1 Thermoplasmatota archaeon | reverse complement strand
GTAGAGAGGCCAACTTCTAAAAAGTAAATTGTTATGGTCCCGTTCTTTGCATCCCAATCTGAGAGTGTGAAAGGGAGGCGTTCTCCTGTTTCATCTATCATAAGAATCACAAACTGACCAGGTTTTGCCTTCTCTGCAATATCTGGAGCTTTTAACACTAATTTATGTACATTTGGAACTATCTCAGATTTACTTAAAATCTTGTACATACTATGCCCCTCCTTTTTCAATTTGTATTCTAAAATCATCCACTCTTTCCACGATATCTGCTCCCCTGTAGTGATATCGTGGCGGTGTTGACGGCAGCTCGTTGATTTTTTCTTCTATTGTGAATGGGAAGAGTCTAGGTGGTTTGTCCTTAAAACTCCAGATCCCTTCACTAGAGATGAACGGAACAGTTTCCTTGATCTCTCTAAAGATGTGCTGATGGCTTTTGTAATCAAAACCTTTAGTGCCCATCTTTTTTGCTAAATCGCAGATAATCTTCCAGTCAGGTTTAGCAAGTCCTGGGCCTTCGACTGCTTGTGTGATCTTCTGGACTCTTCGTTCCAGTGAGGTTACGGTGCCGCTTTCCTCAGTAAAAGCACAAGCAGGCAACACCACATCAGCCTTATCCATAATTTTACTAGGATAGATGTCTTGAAGTATCAAAAATTCAATATTTCTCAATTTTTTCTCTGGAACTGCCTCAGTGAGATAAAGTGCCTTTACTCCTCCATCTAACATCTCACGGTAATTTTTTCCTTTCTTCGGCAACGTTGTTCCCCATAATTTCTCGAATTTTTTAATGCTTGCTGAATCAGAAATCATTGTATAACCTGGCAGATATTGGTGAGTTGCTCCCATATCACATATGCCTTGATCATTTCCACCATCATAGTAAGGGATAACTCCATCTGGATTTCCAGATAATATGAGGATGTTCATTATTGCATTTACTATCGCCTCTGGATTTGAACAACGGAGCGCCCCTTGATCAAATATTATGCAGCCTTTAGAGTTCTCAATGATCTTTGTAATTTTTTCGACTTGCTTGGATATGTCTTTTCCCAGTTTATTTTTGTCCATGTTTTTCACAGATTTAACAAAAGCACCATAGTTTACGCAATCTTTTACAAGGTTTGGATTGGCATTGAAAAGTTTGTATATAATACCATAAAATAGATTCAGGGTTTGTATAACTCCCAATTTGAGGTTTACATCGACGTTTCTTGGCGCCTTGGCTTTAGTTTCATTGTCAATAAGTATTATCTTTGCTCCTTTTTTCTTGGCTCTATATATGCTTGGGTTAAGTGCGGAGGATGGGAGAAATATCCTTCTCCCAAGGACGATAATCCATTTTGCTTTCTCAAGATTTTTAATCTTACCTTCATTAGATATAGCGCTGCTACTTGCTACAATGGTTTTCATTATTGGACTGGTAAAATCACTGGTTGGAACATCAATATTGTTTGTATGGAGAGCTACCCTTGCAAACTTTTGTAATGTGTAGGCAGATTCGTTTGTTAGAGATGGAGAAGCAATTATCCCTATCTTGTCGTTAGTGAATTTTTTTAATTTTTCTGCTACATATGTCATTGCTTCATCCCAATTTACAGGGATCAACTTTCCATTTTTCCTTATCATCGGTTGTTTCAATCTGTCTGATCCATTGAGCAATTGAGGTATGCAGAATCTACCTCTAGAACAGGCTTGCCCTCCTGTAGATCCATCTCTCCTTGGAATTGCAGCCATTACTCGATTCCATTTGGACTCAAAGCTAAAAGTACACCCAACACTACAAAGTAGACAGGCAGAATCAGTGCAACTATCGGCATCTCCATACCACTTGCTCCCTCTTGCAGATAGGGCGCCTGTGGGGCAGACGTCTACACATGCACCACAAAACCCGCACTCCGAATCTAAATGTAGTTTATCGAAAGCAGTACTTATCTTAGTCCTATGGCTCCTCTGTGTAAATGCAAGGGTTCCTCTTCCTCTGATGTCTTGACAGACTCGTACGCATCTACCGCAGAGGATACACAAATTATAATCTCTATCAAAGAAAGGATCATCCCTCTCGAGTGGTAGATTCTTATATTCAAACAGTAGTCTAACATCCTCTAATCCTAGATAATCAGCTACCTCTCTAACCTCGCAGATTTCCTTGTTCGGACAGAAATTGCAACCTGTAACCCTTCCAGCCTTTGTTGGACCAAAATGACACTCTTCACACTCACTTTTGTCTTTACAGACAATGCAAGTATTTGGATGTTCTGAGAGAAGCATTTCCAATACATTTCTTCTCACTTTCTGTAATTCTTCATCCTCAGTTATAATCACCATGCCATCTCTTACTACTGTGGTACATGATGTAGGAAAACCTTGCATTCCTTCTATTTTTACTATGCACAACCTGCAGGCACCAAACGGCTCCAGCTCTTGATGTGTGCAGAGCGACGGGATGTATATTCCTGCATCTCGAGCGGTCTCGAGCACAGTTTTTCCCTCTTTGTAAGTTATCTTTTTACCGTTAATCGTGATCATGAACTGCCCCCTGAAGTTTTATACACTGCCTTGCCTTCAACAGGACAAATCTGATAGCAAATACCGCATTTTATGCACTTATTCAAATCGATGACATGAGCCTTTTTTGTTTCACCGCTGATTGCCTCTGCTGGACAGTTCTTCTTACATATGCCGCATCCTATACATTTCTCTGCATCAATATTGAACGTGATCAAATCTTTACAAACTAAAGCAGGGCATCTCTTGTTCTTAATATGTTCTTCATATTCGTCTATAAAATATCGTAATGTAGTAATTACGGGGTTTGGTGCAGTCTGACCCAAACCACATAGTGAAGCATTTTTCACAGTGGATGCAAGATATTCAAGAAGTTCAATGTCTCTCTCCTCTCCTTTACCAGATTTGATTTTTTCCAAGATTTCCAGCATGCGTCTCGTTCCAATACGACAGGGAGTACACTTCCCACACGATTCTTCCTGAGTGAACGTCAAAAAGTAATGAGCGATATCCACCATACAGGTTTCTTCATCCATTACAATTAAACCGCCAGACCCCATGATGGCTCCAGCAGAAGTCAATGTTTCATAATCCACACCTAAATCCATCTTTGATGCTGGGATACATCCACCGGAGGGGCCACCTGTCTGAACCGCTTTAAATTTCTTATCATTAAGAACGCCCCCGCCTATCTCGTAGACAATATCTCTAATCTTTGTACCCAATGGAACTTCTATCAGTCCTGTACGCTTTATCTTACCTACAAGTGAGAAGGTTTTCGTACCTTTCGCGGTTTCTGAGCCATAGCCAGAATACCACTTCCACCCTTCCCGGATAATTGTTGCTATGGTTCCCAAAGTCTCAACATTGTTAATGACTGTAGGCTTGCCCCAAACTCCAGAAGTTGCTGGGAAAGGCGGTCTAGGCATGGGCATACCCCGTTTTCCCATAAGTGAAGCTAGAAGTGCCGTTTCCTCACCACAAACAAAAGCCCCCGCTCCCTTCTTAATTTCGATATCAAAAGAAAAATCTGAATCCAATATTTTTTCTCCTAGGATATTGTACTCCTGCATCTGTAGAATTGCTTTTTTAAGTCGTTCAATTGCTAGGGGATACTCCTCACGGATATAGATATAGCCATGTGGTGCTCCGATAGCATAAGCAGCAATTAACATGCCTTCTAATACTGCATGTGGATCCCCTTCCAGCAGGCTTCGGTTCATGAATGCCCCAGGGTCCCCCTCATCAGCATTACATACAAGATATTTAGGCTCGCTTTTGGCATTACGGCAAAATTCCCATTTCATACCTGTAGGGAAACCTGCTCCTCCTCTTCCCCTTATACCAGATTTTTTTACTTCCTTGATGACTTCTTCAGGTTTCATTTGAAGAGCTTTGTTTATACCCAGATATCCATTCCTGGCGAGATAGTGATCGATATCTGTTGGATCAATTATTCCACAGTTTCTAAGGACGATTCTGACTTGTGGCTTAAGCATAGGGCGCTCATAAATGCTCGGTATTGAACCATATCCTTTCTTATCTATCACCCCAAGTGCCAAATCTTTTCTCACATCTCCTTTCTGGAGTACGTCTTCAAAGAGCGCGGGTATAATTTTGGGATTTAGATTTGCATAACAGATCGGTGGATTACCATCCTTTTGTATATATATCATCGGTTCAAAACAGCAGAGACCTATACATCCTACTTCGATAATGTCCGCCTTCAGGTTGTTCTCCGTCAGATATTTGTTGATTACTGCAGTAACTGCATCACACCCAGCAGCACGACCGCATGAAGCTGCTCCAACATAGATGATGATTCCCTTCCTTACTTTTAGATCATCCCATTTTTTCAGGGCTTTGGATCTGCGGGAGTTAAAATTCATTGTTTTTTCCCTCCGTTCCTATTGTAGTCGTTGAGAATGTTTTTTACCTTGGTTGATGTTATTTTTCCAAAAATGTCGTTGTCTACAACCATCACTGGTGCTAGAGCACAACAACCCATACATGCGACTCTTTCCAGGCTGAATTGTGAGTCTTTTGTTGTTTCTCCATGTTTAATGTTCAGTTGTCGTTCAACTGTTTCCATAATTCCATGCCCGCCTCGAACATGACAAGCAGTTCCTAGGCATACTTTGACTTGATGGTTTCCAGGCTTGGTAAATTTGAATTGTGTGTAAAAAGTTGCAACGCCATATATTTCATTTTCCGAAATTTTTAATTCTTCAGCTAATGCAGAAATTGCTTCACTTGAAAGATATCCATATTTTTTTTGAACTTCCTGTAATATAGAGATTAATGCGCCTTTTTTGTCTTTAAATAGTTTAATAATTTTTTTAATCTCTGATTTCATACTTATCGCTTCTTATCTGATTTTTAAACGTTGGTCTTTCTCTTTCAAGTTCTACTTTGATTTTAACGAGGTTATATTTTTTTAATAATATATTTTATCATTAGTTTTTACATCTCGTCTTAACTTGGAGACTTTAACTTATGCGTATAGTCAGTATTAAGGAGGTTTTTTAATAGTTTATGATACGTTTAAACAGACAAACGTTTAATCATCTATTAAAAAATAAAAGATTAAAAACTAGTTTAAACCCTTTTTTCTAAATCGCAGGTTTCAGAATCAAATTGTTATGCTAATCCGAAAGTAGTTCTATAGTCTATATGGATTAGTAGAGTCTATTGTAGTAGTTATAGTATATCTGCATCCAATATCTTTGAGAGCCGCATCGATACTAGAGGTCAATTGTCTTAGTTGTTTTTCATTGGGTACCT
>JAUWWG010000030.1 GCA_030616985.1 Thermoplasmatota archaeon | reverse complement strand
TCCAACCTCTCCGTCATCCTTGAACGATTCAATGATTTGTTGGTTTGAACTGTTGAAAAGACGAAGTGCGTAACAGTGATGATTGGCCTTTTTATATGACCTTCTGTGGGATTTGATTATATCTGTGATCTCATCGGTTTTTTCTAGTTTATATAGGTGGGCAAAGAAACGTGAATGTTGTACAGTCAGTTTTACTGCTGCTAGTTCCTGCATAGTTTTTGGTTAGAACAAATGTGTTTTAATGTTTTTTGTTCATTGCAGCTGCTAAAGGCATTGTGAATTGCTTGTATAAAATATTTCATTTTATGGAGAAACTCGGGTCACATCTAGGCTAAAATGAATATATCGTGGTCCGTTGATTTTGCGTTTCTCTGCAATTTCCCTCAGTTTTTTCCTGATAGTAGTATGGTAACTATGAAGCCAAGAGCAAGAGGCAAAATAATGATATAATAGATAATATCAAGCTCTCTAAAAAACGAAGTTAGGTCATAACCATAAATCTGTAGCAAGACTAGGGAAACCAGAATAATGGGGATTGATACTGCAAGTATAAATGGTAATGCTTCTCTATTCATTTGCTCCCTCTCCCTTCATAAACACTTTTTTGATAATTAGTTTATGACGAATTAGATATATAAATATATATTCTTAATTATATCTTATAATATATATCAAATTTGAATTTACTCTCTTTTTATGGGACTATAGTGTTTGTTACCTTTGAATATATCATTTACTGAACAGTTAGTAAACGTAACATCCATGTTGTCGGGTCTGTATTCTCCATTTAGTGTATCCCAATAGACTTCTAGGTTCTCCTTATCAATAGCCAATATAATGCCCATGTATTCTTTTGATTTGCCATTCCCATCTTTGTATCTACGTTTTACTCTATCTCCTAACTTAAAAGCATCATTCAAAGAGGGACACCTTTTAATTTTCTCTTTATTTTTTGCATATTGCATCATTGCCCTCACCCTTCTCCCTGATAATGTTTGTCACTAACGGTATTTAAAGATATCTTGTAAAAATGTCAAAACTGAAATATTGCAAGAAATGCGGATTTTGTTTTTTTTGTATTTCCAATCAAGTAGTTTTGATAGTTCCAAGAATGGGCTCGTATATTAGACCTTTATCCATCAGTGAGGTAAGTGCCTCCTCGATTGAATCTTTATCGAGTCCAGTTTTTTTACATTTATCTGTGATGGAATCCCAAAGTGCTCCCTTGTCACCCTCAAGATCCTTTATAATTTTTAAAACAGAGTTTTCAATCTCCTCAAAATCGTCCTTTTTTTCCTCATCTAGTTTAGTCTCTGTTTCTTGTGGTTTCTTGTCCTTCTTTCCCTCATCTATTGTCATATCCAATTGGGTGTCTGGTAATGTATCTTTACCGGGTGTAAGGTATTGTAATGATTCTTGAATTAGTGTAATGTACTTATTCACGTCAATATTTTTATAATTCTTGAGGGCTGAAACTATTCCTTCAGAAAGATCTATGCCATATCCTAGTTTTTTTAAATCATCGGTATTTGGTTGATTCATCTTAGTTGCTTCGACAACTGCCTCTATCCTGTCCTTAGTGCTTGTGCATGTTTCCAAAATCCATTGATTTCTAATATCTGCGTTAACTTCCATTATTCTTTCGGGTCTGATTGAAACATACAACTCTTCTCCGTCCTCCGGTCTATATGTTCTTGATTTTCCAACAACTGCTACAAAAGCAGGGACTTCAATACGGGAAAGAGCATCTGTGGCATTTTGTTGATACTGGCCAGAATACAGCGTGAAAACACCCGTAGGATCAGAAACGTGAGCTCTCAATAGATCTCCACTCTCCGACATATTTTCCACATCGGTAAGAACGCCAATAATAAACAAGCGATTGATCTTGGCACCCAAGGGAGTAACGATGTAGGATGGAGCCATTTCCCCCTCGCCCTTTATTTCGACAGTTGAATCATTATACTCACTTGCAAAAACTCTCCAAGCAACCTCTCGTTTCATTGTATCTCCTCCAAATCTTGAGATAATTTTTTGGCTTCTCTATCTATATCAACATCGACAAGCTTAGCTTCCTTTGCAATAATTGTGGTACCAAAATTATCGCCAAGCGCGTTACCCTGCACGTTGATTCTATGGGTGAAAATTGATTTATTCATTTCATCAATCAATGCGTTTCCATCTTTTGAGTTTTCAACTAATTTTTCACACTCTTCAAGTGTTTTTCCTAGTAGTTTCTCAGTTAATTCTCTACCAATGATTGCACTTACTGCACCAGTACCATCATCAACAACAAGCTTAATTCTTATGTCTGGCTTGCCTTCTACTTTCCCATGAATTTTACATTCATCATTCCATAAAACGCGATCACATTCAGGACATCGCATGATCAAACCAGAGCCTGATCTTATCTCAATGACGGTGCCCTCTGCCTCAATATCTAATGCACCATGTCTTTCCACCAGCATATGGAGAGGTATTTTCTGTGTCTGTATCTCACCTGAGAGCTTACTTTTATCTAGTTTTTCAACCGTTGCCTTTTCATCAAATGTCAACTGTGGAATACCTTTCCAAGATTTTATGTATCCTCCAGATATTTTTATGACATCTCCCTTCTTAAATTTGAAATCATGCCACGAGGTAAATTGAGCTTTACCTGTCTCATCACCAATGACTCCAGAGAAAACTTTCTTTTTTGCACCGTCTACTTCTGTCTCTCTCTCGTCTAACTCGAGTACTTGTGCTGTAACCTCTATAGCTACAAGACCAGGTCTTAATTCTTTGATCTTGAATTCTTTTGGTTTAAATGCACTATCGGGAAGCTTATCTTCATCCGTCTTTTCAATGCTCACCCGATCTCCAAAGTTTAACTGTACAGTTCCCTGCCATTCACGTGTATATGCGTTTGATACTTCTATTGTATCTCCCTTTTTTACATCAAGTTCATTCCATGCAGTGAACGGGATAGTGCCACTTTCATCTCCAATAATGCCATATAATATTTTCTTGTTCTCACCTTTTACAGTGATTTCTTTTGGATTTATGGTAATAATGCGACATAGTAGATTCACACTATATGCATTTGGCTGCAGATCTTTGATTAGAGTTCTCTCGGATGACGATGGAGAAGAGGTAAATGTTGTGTCCCCACTAAACTTCTTAATAAGTGTTTGTTTGGCCTGATCAACAGGCACTCCATATTCCAGGAATTTTTTAAGTTCTGTCTCAAGGTTCTTCCTGCTCACCTTTTTTTCCGAATCATCATCGAGAACATTCAATATATCATCTATATGTGTCTTAAGGTCGTCTATAACCATCTAGATTCAACCTCCCAAAAAATGCATGTATTATTTGATATATCAATGTATCCTTATTTTTTCTTTGACATTTTGAAATACAGTGAATTCTAAACTTATAATGGTACAAAAACAGTGATATAATGTATGTTATCAGAGATGTGATATAATAAAAAAATAAAAATAAAAAGAAAAAGTAGAATTATTTTTTTATTGTTTTTACTTTTTCTTCCCGTGCCTTTTACTGAGTATTACTAGTAGTGATAGAATTGCAACTATGAGTATTGCTAGGACAACAACCACGATGTTTTCTACTGCCACTGACTCGCTGATTGAAACAGTTAGTTCTGATATTGAATTCGCTTCACCGTCCGTAACTGTTACAGTTATTGTGTATTCCCCTGCTTTATCCCAGCTATGTTTCATGGAAAATGCAGTTCCTTTTGGCAAGGTGACAAACTCACTTTCGTCTTTGTTTCCATCACCCCAGTCAAAGATGTATTTCA
This sequence comes from Thermoplasmatota archaeon, assembly GCA_030616985.1. Taxonomy (GTDB): domain Archaea; phylum Thermoplasmatota; class E2; order DHVEG-1; family DHVEG-1; genus JAUWWG01. The sequence goes on along the minus strand of JAUWWG010000030.1, from coordinate 17,877 downwards.
AATTATCATTGTCTAAATCTGAAGAGGTCGCAGCATATGAATATGCAGCATCGTTGTTACCTGTTGCAGGGCCACTAATTTCTGGAACTGAAGGGGATCTATTTGGTTGGATGATTATCGAGACTGTCTTATCGGGTGAGCTCTTGCGATGATAATTGTCGATTACGGTTAATGTAACGAGATATTGTCCAGCTTCAGAATATGAATGTGTCACTGTTTCTCCACTTCCGATGGTTCCATCTCCGAAATTCCAAGAATACTCGATTATTGCTCCGTCTTTATCGTAGCTATTAGAGCCATCAAATTCGATTAACTCGTCAATTATTCCATAGTAAAGGCCATTTGCATCAGCAATTGGGACATGATTCCAGATATAGCCACTACCTGGGCTGCTACTTGAGCTTTTTTTGTGACAGCTGCTTTCGTCTCCGTCATCATCATCGCCTTCATCGTCCGAGTCATCATCGGACTCACATCCTTCATCTATCTCCTCATCACAATCATCATCTATGTCATTGCAAATTTCACTTGCTCCTGGGTTCACGGAAGGATTCGAATCATCACAATCCAAACCAAGGCTTTCAGTATAATAATGTGGTGGTATCTCATCACCATAACAGATTGCCATCATTCCATCTTCTCGTCTGTTTGGTCCATCACCATAATATCCGTCATCATCCCCGTCATAGAAGAAATAATCAACTCTCCATGAATTAGGATTGTCGTCGTTACAGTCTGGGCAGTGTCCATCACCATCTTCATCTACGCAAGGCGATTCATCAGTTGTAAAACTCCAAACTGGGCCTATTGTAATTCTACCGTTTGCGTCCTCAACAACAATCATCCAATAATATATTGTAATTTCACTTGTTGGAAAGGAATGATTTCCTGTAAAAATCTGATAGATACCTGTTGTGCTATATGGGCCAGAGGTTACATTATAGCTATTATTTTCCCATGGATTTGGATCGGTTCCAATACATGTATGAATAGTGATATCTACATAATCTTCATGTCCGGTTTCATAACTTAATAATAATGTCGGACCAGATGTAACATCAGTTTCACCATCTGCGGGATCTGGATTTATTGGTGTGAGTGGAGGGTTTCCACTTGCACCCAGTATTAATTCAAATATGGTGCGCTGTATTGAATCCCCGCCATCAGCAAGAATTGCTACAACTTGCCCATGTTCAGGACAGAAATCTATTCCATATAATTCAGCATCATTTATCATTGCCTGTGCATCAGAATCTGATGGATATTCACCCCCAGATGTGTAATACCATATTACATCCTGAACATCGCCTTGATCACCTTGCTTGTAATTGAGTACGTAGTTGACTTTACTCCAATTTTCATTCTGGAAGCTGTCGGGCATGCCAAGATCGTCACAACTAGAATACAAATTAATAGTGTGTGGTGTTTCTAGAGGGATATACAATCCTAGCTGTACGCACCAACCTTTATACGCTCCATTCATGATGTCATATCCTGAGGGAACATCTGAAATAATCGAGTCAAAGTAGCTACTGCTGCCGGGATGATATGCTGTTAAGGTAACTCCAGATGGTAGATTCTCAATAGGGTTGCAATCCTGAGTAAACGTACTACTTGCAAAAGGTACAAGAGCACCACCTATCAAAATCAACAATATTCCAAAAACACCAGCGCTTTTTAGCAGTTTGTTCCTATCTTTTCCGTTTATATTTGATTCATACATAATATCTACATCCTATTATTTCTATCTTTTTTCACCAATTTCGCGTTCTTATCCATATTGTGATTTTTATTAATATATAAATATATCTTTACATTTATTACCAAAAAACAAAATTAAAAATCCGTCTAACTGTCTGGTAGCCACTATGATAACAACTGATTTTCAAAACTATTGGTAAAAATTTTGAAAAGTCTGTTGATTAAAATGTTCTAACTATCTTATTTATTAAACCAGCATATTTGATATAATAAGATTAATATTGATTTATATTATTCTAAAATATTTTTATAGTTCATTTTTTAACATGAATTTTTCAATATAGTCCAGAAATATTTCCCATGGTGTCGATATCTATTTTCTCAGAAGTTGGTTTTGCAGGTAAACCAGGCATGGTAGTAATCTTACCAGTCATGGGAACTAGAAACCCTGCCCCTGCTGAAAATTTTATCTTCCTGACCGTAATCTTAAAACCTTCGGGTCTTCCCAGTAGTTTTGAATCATCTGAGAGTGAATATTGTGTTTTAGCAATACATATGGGTAATTTGTCTAGGCCTAACTCCATGCAGAGATTGATATCTTGCTCTGCTGTAACTGTATAAACAACCCGTCCTGCTCCATAAATCTTCATTGCGATCGTTTCGATTTTATCCTTAATCGGTTCATTGAGATCATATAAATAATGAAATTTTGAATGTGTATTATGCATTAGGCTTACTAATTTTCCAGCGAGTTCTATCCCACCTTCTCCACCCTGTTGCCACACATCAATAACTGCCGCAGGAATGTTTTTTGATTTGCAATAATCCTCTACAATTTCTATCTCATCTTCTGTGTCTTCTGTGAAATGATTTATTGCAACGATTGCAGGAACCCCAAAATATGATATGTTTTCAAGATGTTTCTCAAGGTTGAAAAGTCCATTTTTAACGGCATCAATATCTTCTCCCTTTCCATTCCTTTTCAAGGCTCTTATACTGACGACCATTATTACTGCATCTGGTTTTAAATCACCGGTTCTACAAACAATGTCAAAAAACTTTTCAGCACCAAGTTCCGAACCAAAACCCGCCTCTGTAACAAAATAATCAGCAAGTTTTAAACCCATTTTGGTGGCAATAAGACTGCTTGTCCCATGTGCGATATTTGCAAAAGGACCACCGTGGATTAGGGCAGGAACACCTTCTATTGTCTGAACGAGATTAGGCTTTATCGCATCTTTCAAGAGAACGGCCATTGCTCCTACGGCCTTCAAATCTTTCGCAGTCACTGGCTTGTTGTCGTAGGTATAGGCCACTATAATCTTGCTAAGTCTTTCCTTCAAATCATTCAAATCTCTTGAGAGACACAAAATGGCCATAATTTCAGAGGCAGGGGTGATGGCAAATTCATCTTCGTGAGGAACACCGTCTATAGGGCCACCTAGGCCGACAACCACGTTTCTAAGAGCACGATCGCTTATATCAAGTACTCTGGGCCAAACAATATACCTTGGATCAATATGAAATGCATCGCCATGGTGAATATGATTATCAAGAAGACTCGCAAGCAGATTATGAGCACTTGTTATCGCATGCATATCACCCGTGAAATGGAGATTGATGTCCTCCATGGGAAGAACTTGAGAGTATCCTCCTCCTGTTGCACCTCCTTTTAAACCCATTATTGGACCAAGAGATGGTTCTCTAATCCCAAGCATTGTTTTTTTACTGAGTTTTGCAAGAGCCTGTGCCAAACCAATGGTGACAGTAGTTTTACCTTCTCCGCCAGGAGTGGGATTTATTGTTGTAACAAGAATTAACTTTCCATTTTTATTATCCTTGATTCTATCTAATGCTGCGAGTGAAATCTTTGCCTTGTGATTACCCCATGGGATAATCTCATCTTTTTGTAACCCTGCCTTTTCTGCTATTTCAAAAATATTCTGAATTTTTACTGCTCTAGCAATTTCTATATCTGATTTCATGGTCAAATGATGAAAGTAAATAAGGTCTACTTATAAATTTGCAGTAGATATGAAGTTCCAAGATAGGAATACTATATCTCGTTATTGACGAATTTTAGTATAGCATCAGTTTTATCAATGGTATTTCTTTCTATTTCTTCTAGTTCTAGAATGGTTTTTTCTATAAACTCCTTGTCTTTTATGGAACTTAGATTGATTTTAACATTGAATATGGCCGAATGAACGCCTGCCTGTGCCATGAGTGCAGATACTGCTGCATCAGTTATCGAATTTTTGTTTCCTTTTTCGGCAACGATCATTGATACATCGAGTATCTTTTCACAAGTTTTAGCTGTTTCAAGTGGAACCTTTGCTGCAGTTTTGTAACCCTTTTGTATAGCTTTACTTCTTTTTTCCTTTTGATTCTCTGTTTCCTTTGGCATTCTAAACGCTTTTATTACATCATTAAATGCTTCAGTATCTTTGTCGATAAGTTCAGTAAGCTCCCTTCTCAGATTTTCGCTTTTTTTAAGCATATCTTTAATTTCATCTTGTACATCGGCATATTTCTCTTTTCCAATTGTTAAATTGCAAACCATCGAAGAAAGAGCGGTGCCGAGAGCCCCAGCTAATGCTGCAACACTTCCTCCTCCTGGAGCAGGGCTACTTGATGCAAGTTCGGAGAGAAAGTCCTTTATGGTTAAAGATGCAAGTGGTCCAGCTTCTTCGACCATGTAATCTATAACTTTTTCTTCGGGATTGAATGGGTAAAGCTGAGAAAGACCTAGTTTTTCTATTGCAATTGCTACGAGTTCTTCTTCATCTGTGACTTTATTACTGTCCTTTTCTGAATAGAACTTTCCTGCTAGTACCAGCGATTCCTTTGGCACTAAACCAACTATTTCGCTTCCAGTGACTTCTGCGCCAAGTTTCTCTGCCTCCTCTTTGGTCGCCTCAAATACATCGTGAAGGTTTACATTATGGTAATTTAACAGATTCATAGAAACCTGTGCGATGTTTTCATCATACATCATCCCACCTGCTTGAACGCCCTTGAATCTGCCAGGAATTCTTTGGGGTTTACCATCTGGTCCGATTATCTTTTCATCATTCTCATCTTTCTTTAAGACCCCGCTAGTTCTGATTTTACCTGATATCTTCGATGCGATGGATTTGTCGCCCGTGCTCAGGTTAATATTATATGCTATTAGTATTTCCCTTGCACCTGTTGCAGTTGCACCACTTTTGGGAACAAAAACTGGTTTACCATAGTCTGGCTTAAATGACGGATCCTTGAATTTTTCCTCAAGTGTCTCATATTCGCCTTTACGTATGTCTGGCAATCTAATCCTCTCTGGTTTTGATGCTGAATTTGCATAAAGAAATACTGGCACCCCAAGTTCTTTTGCCATTCGTTCTCCAAACCTTTTTGAAAGCTTGGTGCAATCATCCTGATCGACGCCTTTGATAGGAATAAATGGCATTACGTCTAGGGCACCCATTCTGGCGTGTTCGCCCTTATGTTTTGTCATATCTATTAAGGCCAAACCAATCCTTGCTGCCTGAAAAGCGGCTTCGAGAACTGGCTCAGGTTCCCCTACAAAAGTATAAACCGTTCTATTAAAATCTGCACCTGGATCTACGTTAAGCAACTTCACTTTATCAACGGCTTTTATCGCACCGGATATTGCCTCTATTACAGATTTATCTCTACCTTCACTGAAATTTGGAACACATTCAACAATTTTTTTCATTGATATTACCGTAAACCCTTAATCTATAAACCTCATTTAACTATTTTGGGAATAACATGGAAACTGTCGATATTTTCATCAAAAATGCAAGTGAATTAATTACGATGGATGGTCCTAATAGACCTAGAATAAAGAAGGAAATGTGTGAACTTTCTATCATCGAAAATGGTTCTGTTGCAATAAAAAACGGTAAAATAGTTGAAACTGGCAATGATTTGGAATATGGTGCAGAAAAGACGATTGATGCTTCAGGAAAAACGGTAATGCCAGGATTTATCGATCCGCATACTCATTTGGTTTTTGCAGGTTCTAGAGAATTTGAACTTGATATGAAACTTAAAGGTCTTTCATATATGGAAATTCTGAAGAAAGGTGGCGGAATTTTTTATACTGTAAATGAAACAAGAAAGGCAACAAATGAGGAGTTATTAAAGCAGAGTAAAAAACGTCTTGATATTATGATTTCCCATGGGACAACGACATGTGAAGCAAAAAGCGGCTATGGGCTTGATGCAGAGACAGAACTTAAAATGTTAGAAATTCAGAAGAAACTCAATGATATCCACCCCATGGATATTGTATCTACATTTTTAGGAGCTCATGCGATACCGAAAGAACATAGTGCTGATGACTATGTGGATATAATTATAAGTGAGATGCTTCCACAGGTTAAGGGTTTGGCAATGTTTTGCGATGTATTTTGTGAAAAAGGTGTGTTTACTATTGATCAGTCCAGACGAATTTTAGAAGCAGGAAAAAAATACGGACTTATCCCCAAGATACATGCCGATGAGATTGTTGATACTGGTGGTGCATCACTTGCCGCAGAAATAGGTGCAATTAGTGCAGATCACCTGCTTATGTCATCTGATAAAGGTATAAACGAAATGGCTCGGAAAGGAGTCATTGGAGTGATGCTTCCCGGAACTCCCTTTTCACTAATGCAGGATAACTATGCTCCTGCCAGAAAAATGATTGATTCAGGGGTTCCTATTGCACTTGCTACTGATCTCAATCCAAATTGTTGGGTAGAAAACATGCAGTTTATGATTCAACTAGGATGTTTTAATATGAAAATGACGCCCGCTGAGGCCGTTACCGCTGCGACATTTAATGCTGCATGTGCAATAGGGGTAAACGATACTGTTGGAAGTCTTGAAGAAGGAAAAAAAGCAGATGTAATCATACTCGGCTGTCCGAATCATAAAAGCATTCCTTATCATTTTGGTGTTAATCTGGTAGAGACTGTGATAAAAAACGGGAAAATTATTTAATTTGCCTTTCATAGAAAAGCTAAAGGAAATATAATATATGTATCATCTGATGTAGCAGTAGGATGGAGAAAGAAGGTAAAACAGGTAATCTTAAAAAGGAGCTGGGACTTCTTTCTCTCTTTGCTATTGCATCCGGTGCGATGATCAGCTCAGGACTATTTATTTTACCTGGGATTGCATATGCCAAATCCGGTCCAGCAGTACTTATAGCTTATGCAATTGCAAGTCTTTTGATTATACCTGCAATGCTTTCAAAGGCAGAGCTTGCTACGGCAATGCCAAAAACAGGAGGAACCTATTTCTTCATTGATAGAAGTATGGGGCCAATGATGGGAACCATAGGCGGCTTTGCCGCATGGTTTTCTCTAGCATTCAAAAGTGCTTTTGCACTTGTAGGAATCGGCGTATTTGCGACACTTCTTAACCCCGGTTTTACAGAGCTGCAGACAAAACTTGTCGCCGTCTTCTTTTGCATAGTATTCACCGCTATAAATATTCGTGGAACAAAGCATACCGGGAAGACACAGATAGTATTGGTTCTTGGACTTCTCTCCCTCCTTGTTTTTTATATTATTGCAGGATTCTTCTTTATTAATCCCTCTAATTTTGACAATTTTGCACCACATGGGTTTAACTCAATATTTTCGACTGCCGGTCTAATCTTTATTTCATTTGGTGGTTTAACTAAAATTTGTAGTGTGGCAGAAGAATGCAAAAAACCAGGACGAGATATCCCTCTCGGGATGTTTCTTTCATGGGGGATTATCTCACTTTTGTATCTCTTAGTTATTTTTGTAACAATAGGGATTGTAGAACCTGCCCTTTTAGGGGAATCACTTACACCAATTTCTCTTGGTGCTGGTACGTTTCTTGGTGAGATCGGTATCGTAATTATGTCCATAGCTGCAATTTTAGCGTTTATTTCAACTGCCAATGCTGGTATTCTTGCAGCGTCTCGTGATCCAATGGCTATGGGTAAGGACAGACTTCTTCCAAGTTCTTTTGCGAAGGTGTCGAAGAGGGGAACTCCAACATTTTCAATACTATTTACCTCAGTGTTCATGATTTTAGTGATTTTATTTTTGGATTTAGAAAGTCTTGTAAAGACTGCATCGACTTTGAAAATACTACTGTTCCTATTTGTAATATTTTCACTTATTATCATGCGTGAAAGAAAGATACGAAATTATCGTCCCAAGTTCCGTTCCCCATTTTATCCATGGGTTCAACTTGCAGGGGCTGTTGGGCTGGTATTTCTTCTTATTGAAATGGGCCTTATTCCACTTCTTCTTGTAGGGGGCTTTATACTTTTTGGATTTTTATGGTATTGGTTTTTTGCCAGGGACAGAATATGGAGAGAATATACGCTTCTCCATCTAATCGAGAGAATTACGGGGGAAAAATCAACTGGATATATGGTAGATGAGGAATTAAGGGAAATCATAATAGAAAGGGATGATTTGGAGGAGCAGCGGTTTGAAAATCTCATTAAAAAATGTGAGGTTATTGATCTTTACAAATACTTGCCCCCTGATGAACTTGCACGGATAATTGCAGAAAAATTAGCCAACCGATTAGATACCGATGAGGAGAAATTATACGGGCTAATAATGAAGCGAGAAAAGGATTCCAATGTTGTTATTCATCCAGGCATCGCTATCGTTTCTCACATTATTAAGGGGCGTGACAAATTTGAAATGCTACTTGTGAGAAGTAAAAAAGGCATTATCCTTTCCGATGATGTTGGTCCAATACATGCATTTTTTGTAATTGTTGCATCCCCTAATCAAAAAAATTTCTATCTGCATTCGCTTATGTGGATTGTTCAGGTTGCTGAAGAAACCGACTTTGAGACTGAATGGATAATTGCAAAAGATGACGAGGAACTAAAAGATATTATTCTGGCAGCATGGAAGAAACGAGAATCAATATGAGATTCAATTGGTATTTTTACTTCCTATTTTTCTCAAGAATCTGACAGGTTTTTTGATATATTTCAGATCTATATTTTTTGTAACTTGGATATTTTTTTATGAATGTTTCAAGTATATCGTCGACGTTTGTTTCTTTCGTTTTCTTTATGAATACTTTCAGTCTGTTGGTTAACTCTTTTTCCAAATGTTCTTCTTTATGTGTTTCCATAATTTGACAACTTGTGTGGTATATCTCACTTCTATGGTTTTTATATTTAGGATATAATTCAATAAAATCTTCTACTATCTTTTTTACGTTATTCTTTTTGCTTTGCAATATGAAATCATCCAGTTTAATGGTAAGTATCTTGTCAAAATTACTTCTTTGATAGTGGTCATGTATTTCCCCAGTCACAAAAATTATTTCAACAAGTGATATGGCCAGTAGAACTGTTGTTAGTTCAACGACTATTATGTCAGGTACGTCTATGGTAAGTGCATGTGCAAGAAGTACACCTTCAACAAGGAGTATGAGGAAAGGAAGTATAAATGATAATTTTTCAAATCTTGGTGATTCTCTATACTCTCTAATGAAACTTCTTAACCTCCTCGATCGTGGCATTGCTTTACAGAATATAATATATGTGATTTAACCCTTGTGATTTTTCCCTTATCCTCTTTTGATTGGAGATCAGACAAAGTTTTCTACTTGCATATGACTTCTGTTATCGTAGTGGCTTATTGCTATTACATTTAAACAAGCATGAAAAAGAAATTCTAAAAAAAGCAAATCAGTTATTTCTCCTCTTTTTGTTTATTCAGTCGTTTTTTACAGATTTTTCCCACTGCCTTTCCGCCCTGAAGATAAGCCTCCGTGATATAATCCTTATCAGCCATCAAACCTTTCTTTTTCTTCTTTTTTTCTATTTTGCCTATCCCACGAACCATTCAATCAAGATTATCAAAATGTACATTTAATATTTACAATTATTGTATTCACATGCTGTAATAGTATTCCCCGTCTTGTCTCTGTGTTCTATCCATATATGAACCAGGTTTGTTTACCCTTGGTCTATGTGTTTCTTCATCTCTACGAAAAGTAATATCTACGTCTTTTAGGAAACGGTTCATACCTTCATGCAAACTAAAAGGCCCACGTCCCTTGCCATTTTTTCCAGGTTCCCCGTCAAATACTATCAAAGCGTCACTTATCATGTCAATGAAATATACGTCATGATCCACAATCATGGCTGATTTTCCTGACTTTTCTATTACTCTTCTAACAGTTCTTGAGGTAACCATTCTCTGTTCACTGTCTAGATATGCGGAGGGTTCATCGATTAGGTAGATATCGGCTTCCTGGACAAGAGAATTAGCAATTGCGACCCTTTGTAGTTCCCCACCAGACAATGTATCCATTTGTTTATCAAGAAGATATTTCAGATTCAATGGTTTGAATATTTCTGCTTTTAAAAAGGGCGATGTGAACAACTGTTGTGCCTTCCATTCAAAAAACTCTCTGACAGACCCACTGAAATCTGGCGATATATACTGAGGCTTGTAGCTTACCTTTATGTCATATTCTATCTTTCCACTTGAAGGTTCTATGACGCCAGATAACATCTTTACAAAGGTTGTCTTTCCTATGGCATTAAGGCCAACAATACCAATTATTTCACCTTGTCTGATGATGCCTCTTTCGATTTCCAGGGAGAATTCTTTGAATGACTTTGATAAGTTATCGTACGTGATGAGTATATTCATCTCCTGTCTTTTCTTTGGAGGATGTGCAAAAAACTCAATTTTTTCCCCAAATCGAATGTTTTCCTCCTTGAGATATCCTGAAAGATAGGTGTTTATTGCATGACGTACACCACGGGGATGAGTTACAACACCATACGCTCCCTCATCACCATATACGAGATGTACGTTGTCACAGAGAAAATCTAAAACCGCTAGGTCATGTTCTATGACCAGTACCTTTCTCTCTTCTGACAGCTCTTTGATTATGTGTGCAACCTTTAATCGCTGATGAATATCAAGGTAGGAAGAGGGTTCATCAAAAAAATACAGATCAACGTCTTTGAGGAGTGCTGCTGCTATTGATACAAGTTGCAATTCGCCACCAGAAATAGTACCTTTTCCTATATCTTTATCAAGGATGCCAGCTAGACCTAATTTTTCAACGACGATGTCAAATGTTCCAGAAGTATCTGCTTTCTTAAGTACGTCTCTGATTTTCCCCTTCATTATTTTTGGTAGTCTATCGACATACTGTGGCTTTACAACACTTTTGATCTCTTTGTTTGCCAGATTCTTAAAATGATCATGAAGCTCTGTTCCTGCATAGTATTCTAAAACGTCTTCCCATGAAGGCTCATCGTCATAATCTCCCAAGTTTGGTTTCATCTGTCCAGATAGAAGCTTAATTGCTGTTGTCTTCCCGATTCCGTTTGGACCAAGGATGCCTATACAACTTCCTTTTTTTGGGGTGGGAAGTCTAAACAATCTAAATCCATTTTGATCAAATTGGTGTACAAGATCAGTCTTAAGTTCTTCTGCAAGACCAATGATTTTTATAGCGTCGAAGGGGCATTTATGAACACAGATTCCACATCCAACGCAGAGTTCCTCTGAAATGACGGGCTTGCCCTCTTCTCCTCTGGTGACGGTTTCATCTCCAGCTCTTACTCTAGGGCAGAATTTTATGCATTCCATAGAACAATTCTTTGGTTTACACCTGTCTTTTATCAGTACGGCTATACGCATGGTTACGGCATGAGAAAATAAGCGGTTATTAAAAGGTTTTTATTTGACTTGATGAAAAATGAAGCAAATAGTAATTTTTGATAAATTGGGGGTGAAAGCTTGAAAGAAATGTGTGGAAAAGATAACTGGGGGACAGAGGCATACTAAGATTTATAAATGGGAAATTATTTGACGCAGTGATTTGAGTTTTATAATAAGGAGAAATAAAATGGTAAAAATAACGCTTGATGAGGAAAGTATTGATGCCATAGTAAAATATGCAAAAACACACAGGGATGAAGTAAGAGAACTAATGAAGATAATCGGTGAAGAAGCATTATCTGTTTTGATGGAAAAAGATGTCCTGGAAAAGGGGGCAAAACTCTATCGTGAAATCCAACGTGAAATCAACTACACCTATGGCAAGGAATAAACGTCAAACTCGATGATGGTAAAATCTTGGAGTTTACTATATCGTGAAAGATTTTTCACAAGATGATCTAGAATTATTTGCAACATCATATGCAACAATCCAGTATGTTATGGTTTTACCAGTTGAAAATTGTCCGAGTTCAAAACCAAATATGGGATTGTTTGATTCATTTTTTAGAGGATCCTCATCGTGGCGACTCTGCACGGGATTCTCGCCATACACATACATTTCGTAAGAATTAATCTCGGTACCATCATTACAATATAAAACAACTTTTTTAACGTCAAAAGGGCTTGAACTGGTAACGTTTGCGTATACTACTACATTGCTGACGTTTAATGGATTCTCTGGTTTATGGTAAAAATCATTGATTTGCGGTTCCCATTCATGTCCGCTTTCGTTTACAACAACTGATATGTTGTGCACTGAAGTTCTCCCAGTCACATCAACTGCTCTTGCAGAAATTATGTGACTGCCTAGCTCAAATTCACCTACATCCCAATCAATGGACCAGTTTTCTTTGCCGTATGCTTCTCTAAAGTCACTATCATCTAACGCAACTTCAACTCTCTCAATACCAAGATTGTCCCAACTATTGCCTGAAATAATAATTGATTCTTCTTCAAAAATTGCTCCTTCCAAAGGATTTTCTATTTTTATTGCTGGGGGAATTGCGTCCACTAATTTTATCGATATCTCATCCTGTACATCACCACATTCTACGGTGATCAAATATTCTTGCGGTATCAAACCAGCGGTATTCCATGGGTAAAACCACTCACAATTTACTGTAGATATTTCCATGATTTCACCATTAATTGATACAGTAGTTATATTATCAGTTGCAATTCCAGTGATGTTAACGATCTCGCCGACATTGAAAACAGGATTCTCAAAAATACTTGTGTTTGGAGAAACAATTTGAGCTCTATCCACATCAGTAGAAACTTCAACTTGAATTGAAAAATCTATAATAACATTTGTCCGACGGGCGTGATTTCTGAATACTATGTACCAATCTTTTTCACTGGCACTAAATTCCATGTCTGCTTTGTTATCCTCAAGATAGTTAAAGCAGTTAAATTTTCTACCATTCTTATATTTTTCAAAGTTTTCTTCATCCAAAACAAAGAAATCTATTTTTCCTTCATGGTTGTAAATTCCGATGTCTCCATTCCTAACATTTCTTTGAAGTTGGTGCGATTTTGTGTCAAAAGAAACATCAAAAAGATAATTTCCTTTGGGTATTTCTTTGCTTTGATGTTGTCGAATCTTATTTGAAAAGTCTGCAAAGATTACATTAAATGTAGCATCTTCATGATTGCGGAGAACTCTAAGAGCGTTGTTCTTTGAAAGTGGCCATGGATTTTTTAAGTTGGCCTGTTGAATCAGGAAGATATACTCCAGATTTTTTCCAAGTTCAAATGTACATTCTCCATTTATGTCGGTGTAATTCCATATTGCTATAGTTGCTCCATCTACTATGTCTGGAATTTCTTCGAATCTTTCCTGTATTTTATCGTAGATGTTTTGCAGTATTTTTCCTTTGATAAATTGAGGCAAATTGTCCCAAATCTCTTCAATTTTTTCCCATATCTTGTTTTTATACCATGTAATGTCCTTTAACCCCTCTACTAGTACAGTTACTAGAGCACCATCGATAGGTTGCATAAAGATATCTTTTACAACAAATTTCACAGTTATTCTATCTTCAGAGTGGATATATCTTGGTGTTACCTCATAAATGGAGCCATCCCCATTCCATGCATATACAGCTGACATGTTTTTCCCCCAGCCATATGCATACACATCCGGTTTATCTACAGCCCCGCCACTATCAGTCCACCAATTATCGTTTTCATGCCATCCTCTTTCATAAAACTCCCTCCATACATGATCCTCTGCGATATTGGATGCACCAACTGATGATACTAGTAATGCTCTTTGTGCAGCAACGGCTATTCTTTGTAATTCTCCACACCATCCATTGTGTTCATGTGCAATCCAATTAGGTTGGCTGGGTCTATCCCCCATGGCTCCGTGAGGTACGGTTTTTCCAATCCAGTAGCTTATTCCTTCAATGGCTGTTGGGTGTTCTTCCATACTATCTTTCCAAAGCCTATCTTTTCCTTGGGAATATGATTCGCAGTCCCATAGGTAGTCTATACCTGACATTTTCTCCTTTAATAATGGATAACCTAGATCATTATGATTAAAAAGGTAATCGCGCCAAAACTCTTCATAGATATATTTTGCATTTCCACCTATCAATTCAGGATGTACAACATACCAATAATAAATTTCCTTAGGATATTCAAGTTGTTTTTCAGTTCCATTCTCGATGACTACATATCTGACGGTGGAATAATAATCGCCCGATCCATTGTCATAATCTACAATGTCGGCATACTGGATACTCTCGTCATTATCATACAGATAAAACACGTTATCTTGGATAACTTCAACCTGAGGAACTTTGCCTAGTGGGGAGCAGGCTATGGAAAACGCTATTTCATCGACATATTTTTTACTTGAGTCTAATATAAGATCTGCGTATTCTTCTGGATTGCTGATAGATTGGAATTGTCTAGTCAAATCTCTTTGAATCCAGTGTGGAGATTTTGCTATGGCCTCTTTTACTTTATCGGATAGTCCTGAAGCATGAGGGGCGCCCTCTTCATCATCTAAAGTTAATTTTTCTGAAGAAAACTTTATGTAATAGTCAGATCCAGATGGAATTTCTATTTCTTTGGAAAGCTTGGTTACGATTTTTGGGCTTATATTTGCACTATTTTTCATTGGATAAACAGAGTCTACTATACCTGGAAAAATAAGAAAACTTGATATCATTACAGCAAGCAACAATCTTGAGATTGATAATGTCTTATTACTAATTTCATATGCCCCCATATTGCACATATAGAGATTATTATTATAATAGGTTTACTGATATATAAATAATATCAATTGTGAGAGTAATCAGGTTTTCCTGTAGTGTAAACAGTTTAAATGCATAAATGTATATATGAATGTATATATTGCAGAACTATAGTTTTAGATAATCTTTTTATCACAATAGCTCCTCATTGAGCAACTTTTACATTTGTAAAGATCATTGTGATTTCTTGCAGTTTTCTTTGTTTTGAGTATATGCCGCATTTTTTTTATAGCGGATTCAAGCTCAAATCTTATTTTGGGGTCGAATGGTATTTTGTACTGTTGAGATGTATCGTTGTAGACGAGTATTCCATATGGTACGAAACCTCCATAATTTTCCTCTAATATCTGACAGTAGGCTGCGAGCTGAAATACGTGGTTTTTTTTCGGCTCATGGTGCTGCCCAGTTTTTACCTCTACTGGAATCTGATGTTCATCTTTTTTTATGATATAATCCGGTTTACCGCTGATTCTATAGCGTTTTGAAAACAACGGCTTTGCAGGCATGTTTAAATCGGAGTAGATAATCTTTCCGTCTTGGATTTTATGTTTGATTTTTAACTTGCTAACGGTTCTATTCATCTTCCTTGATATTGAGATAAACAGGGTAGCTAATGCTAGTAAAACAAGGCTGAATATTATAGAAATATCTATAAAATCACCTCAAATATGATAATTAAAGCTGCAACTATCAATAGCATGTATCCAGCAGTGGCAATAACTTTTGACTTTTTTGCACTGACCTGCACACGATCTATTATATCACCATGTTCCACATGTTTCTTTATACCAATTTCTAACAGTGGCGATTGTGGCTCATATCCACATTTTTGAAGATACCATGCCACGGGGCAGTAATGATATTGGCCGATTTCTGAGGCGCTGATTACGTCTGATTCGCGAAATTGGGTTTGTTTTGTCCGCCTCACCATAAATACATACGAAGACGTGCAAACTATTTATTCTTTGTTTTAGGTCTACTGAAAGTAAAAAATCTGGGCAGAAAGACGTTATAAACTACATTCTTTTTCTGTTGATGATAATCATGTCAGAAAATCTTAGTGAGTTCATTAGGAAACTTTCAGAGGTATATGATCCAGATAGTGAAAACAGTTTTGTCAGTCTTTATATTAACAGAGCGGTGGATAAAAAATTCATCGATAGAAGGATAAAAGCCTGCGAGTCTATCCTGAAAAAGGATGAACTGAAGAATTTCACAAATACTGTAAAGGATATTCTTGATATTCTAAGGAAAAACACTGGAGACAATATTGCTATCTTTGCTTCTCATAAACATAATTTTCTGAAATATATTCCTCTTCATATAAAGGTTGAAAATCTGATGATTGTTGATTCTTCTCCATACTTACGTCCACTAGCTAGACTACAGGATGAATGGGAGTCCTTTACATTACTGTTGATTAATTCTAACTACGCAAAAATATTTTCTGTGTCAATGGGTAAAGTGGAACATACAAAAAAACTTTCAGCAGATATTATGAATAAGCACAAAAAAGGTGGGTGGTCTCAAGCAAGATTCAATAGATTGCGAAGAGGGGCCATACATGCATTCTTTTCAGAAGTGGGGGAAGCACTTCAAAAAAGGGCAGACGAACGCATTATCCTTGCTGGTCCAGGTCAGGCTAAGTTGCAGTTCAGAAAAATGCTACCTAAAAATTTGAAAGATAATGTTGTTGATATTATTGATATTGACATCGATGACAAAGTCGAACTCGTGAAAAAGTCCAAACATATAATTTCTGAAAAGGAAGAGCTGAAAAGTCAGGGGGCTGTTAAACTATTAAAAGCGGAAATACTGAAAGATGGGCTTGTCGCTTATGGTATAAAAGAAACTTTAGATGCTGCTAAGAATGGGCAAGTAGAATTACTGCTGGTAGAAAAAAACTATGTACCCCGTGGATGGATATGTGAAAATTGTCAGATAGTAAAAGAGGGGATCCAACGAACATGTCCATGTTGTGGTAAAAAAACATCTGAAGTGGACATCATAGAAGAGATACTGGAATTCGCCGAAAGAACCGATGCTGATGTCGAGTTTACTGATGATAAAGAACTTGCAAATCTCGGTCATGTCGGTGCGATTCTACGATTCAAATAGGACAGGATATTATATTTTTCACAATAATGTATTTAAAATCTTTAGGGATGAGGTTTATCTGGAGGACTATTTATGAGCTTCATGTTAGGCATCCGAAGAGAAGATAAAAACAAGTGGGAAGCAAGGGTTCCATTAATTCCAGAACATGTCAAGAAGTTTAAAGAGGAACATGGTATTGAAACAATAATTCAACCATCAAAAATACGTACTTATTCAGATGATGAGTATGTCAAGGTAGGTGCAATTGTTAAGGAGGATGTTTCATCCTGTCCGATTGTTTTTGCTGTAAAAGAAATACCCATTGATTTCTTTGAATCAGGGAAAACATACGTATTTTTTTCCCATACAATCAAAGGACAGGAATACAATATGCCTATGCTCAAGAAAATGATGGATCTTGGCTGCAATCTTATTGATTATGAAAGAATAGTTGACGAGAGAGGATTCCGTCTTGTTTTCTTTGGTAGATTTGCAGGTCTTGCTGGAATGATTGATACACTTTGGTCATTTGGACAAAGGTTGAAATCTCAGAACATAGACACACCATTTAATGAAATAAAACAAACAATCCATTACAAGGATTTAAATGATGCAAAAAAACATTTGAAGGAAGTTGGAGAGAAGATAAAGAAAGATGGCATTCCAAAATCGTTAACACCTCTTGTAGTTGGATTTGCTGGATACGGTAATGTGTCAAAGGGTGCCCAGGAAATCCTTGACATTCTGCCCGTAAAGGAGATTTCTCCAAAAGAAATCAGAGATATTTATGATAATCCCTCAGACCGTTGTATTTACAAGGTGGTATTCAAGGAAGAAGACATGGTAGAACCAATTTCATCGGATAATATATTTGAACTTCAGGATTACTATAATCATCCAGAGAAATACAGATCCGTCTTTGAAAAATATGTTCCTGATTTAACAATGCTCATGAACTGTATCTACTGGGATATTAAATATCCTCGACTTATCACCAAGAAATTTATAAAAAAGGATTATGATGTGAATTATAAACTCCAGGTAATTGGGGATAT
>JAUWWG010000089.1 GCA_030616985.1 Thermoplasmatota archaeon | reverse complement strand
GATGTAAGATTCCTCACAAGAATAGGGGAACCGATTAATAGGCAATCGAAATCTTGAGAGCTGACAGCATAACCATCGCCTTTTTTGACCATATAACTTGCTTGAGCCTCACCTTCTGAAGGGGCCTGGATATATGGAATTCCTAGTGACTCAAGTAGTTCTTTGCTCTGCTGTATGATTTCATCAGTCACTCGCGATGTCTGTTGTGCCTTGGTCTTAGCTTTTGCAAGATCCCCCGCTTCCAGTGCTTCTTTCCATTCCTTTTCAGCTTTTTCTTTTCTTTCCCTACGTTGTTGAATTGTTTTTGCCTTTAAGGGATGAGGTTCGCCATCAAATACATACACCGGCCGTATTCGCGCATCCACAAGATTAGCAGTTCTATGGAAAATACCTGAAAGATGTGATGTTATCTGCCCTTTAGAGTCTTTTAGCGGCGTACCATCTCGTTGTCTTATGCTTGATAGAAACTGATGAAGAACATTGTGAGCATCGATTACAATTACTCTATCATGTAAATCATTAAACGAAATTTTTTCGTTCCTAAACAAACTTCCAATATCAACTCCCATCGTAACATAACAAGGAATAATCTTTATGAATATAGACTTTACCACAGCGATATGTTTAAAGAAGGAAATTGCATTTCCCCTTCGATGAAACGAGACCTCATTTCAATGTTAGATGTTAAAAACGACCTTGAAGAAATCATTGATCTTGGAATCAAACTTAAAAAGAAATCAAAAAATGGTGAATCAATAGAGCTTCTAGAAGGGGAAACTTTGGGAATGATTTTTGAAAAATCAAGCACCAGAACACGAGTCTCCTTTGAAGTAGGAATGACTAAGTTAGGAGGACACGCAATCTTTCTCAGTACAAATGATATCCAACTTGGGAGAGGAGAAACCATAGAAGATACGGCTTTGGTGTTATCAAGATATGTTGACATTATTATGTATCGGGCTAAAAGCAATGAAGCGATGAAAGAGCTTGCTAAACATGCAACTGTCCCGGTGATTAGCGGGCTTGACAACAAGGAACATCCGTGCCAAGTAATCACTGATCTCATGACCATCAAAGAACACAAAGGAACGCTCAAGGGATTGAATTTAGTATACATGGGTGATGGGAAAAATAACATGGCGCACTCGTACCTGCTTGGCTGTGGTATTGCAGGAATAAATGTAAAAATTGTTTCACCAAAACAGTACTGGCCAGATGAATATTATGTTGAAGAGGCGAAGAGATTTGGTGTGAACGTCGAAATTACAGACAAAGTAGAAGGTTCAACCAAAGATGCAGATATCATCACAACAGATACGTGGATCTCTATGGGAGATGAGATAGAAAAGGAAAAGCGAATCAAAGAATTTCAGGGATATACCATCGACGGGGAACTTATGGCACAGGCTAAATCCGATGCTGTTTTTTTGCATTGCCTACCAGCATACTATGGCTATGAAGTGACAAAAGAAGTAGCTCATGGAAAACAGTCTGTTATCTTTGATGAAGCAGAAAATAGAATGTGGGCACAGATAGCGATTATGGTAACGCTGAGTGGCTAGTCGTTTTATGTGAGGATTTTATCTAGGGAATTTTGCTTTGTAGCATATTTAATTTCTTGAGCTATTCTTCGACCAGTAGACATATCGGGTTGTATGAGTTCGGAATATGGAGAACCAGAAATATATGGATTGGTGCCTGCTACAATTCTAGCAGATATCTCAAATACTTTGAATTCTAAATCTTCTGTTACAACCGTTTCAAGGCAGAATGAACCAATTAAACCTCCAAATAACTTGAGAGATTTTTCTATAACTGCTTCACCCATTTCAAAAACCCGGGGGAGCAAAGATTCTCTCATAACGATTGGGATGTTCCCAGTTACGACAAAGGTAGGATGTATACCTAGTTCTTCTAACTCCGCAATTGAACCCAATCTCTGAACTTCATCAATTGTTGTTTCATCCCGTCTGTCCATCGATATCAATTGAAGACTGCCTTTGCTTAGTTTGTATGCATTGTCCTGTATAGGGGAATAGAAATAGTGAAGATAATAGCGTGTTCCCATGACAAATTCTTGGATGGTAAAAGATTTGTTTGTTTCTATTCTTCTTGAAAATTCCTCATAGGTTTTTGCAATGAAAAAACCTTTTCCTCCCTTAGCCCCGTGATATTTCACTATAACAGGATTGTCAATATTGTGTGGATCTTTTATCTCCTTAGGCATGGTGAGACCGGCACCTTCCAACCATTTTCTTTCCTTGTTACGGTCCGATTCCCACATCAGAACGTTTCTGTTTCCAAACGTTGGTATATCAAGTTTTAAAAAGTTTTCAGCTCCAAGATATTCTACAAATGAACCGTGAGGTATGACAATAACGTTTTTCTCCCTAAGCTCTTCTGAATGTTTCGCTATATCTTTATAGTTGTCTACAATTAAAAATTCATCAGGTTTTCCAAGTGGAAAAGCATCATAAAATTTCTTTTTCTCTCCAACAGCTATCCCTAATGTTTTAAGCCTTTCTTTTCTAGCACCATTAAAAATCTGGAGGCTGGAATGAGAACAAACAGTAGCTATTGTGAGATTTTTTTTATCATACGATGCAAGCATGTCTTTTATATTAATTTCAGCCATAGTTACGACACCCTTGCAATCCCTTAACGAATGCTAGTGTTTTAATGGTTTCGATGCATTTAAATTTGAAAAAACAAACATTAATATAAAAACATACAAATTTTAAGTAATGATTGTTAAAGATATCGGATAACAGTTGTACAACAAGCCCTTATAACCAGAACGGCAAAAGAAATAACTATGATAATTGTAGGGCAAGTATCAAGTAAGGAAGAGGCAAAAGAAATAACTTTTATTGCTAAGCTCTTTGTAGTTGGACAGCGTGCAAGAGTTCTCGCCCAACAAACTGAAGACAAATAGATTAATTCCTCCTTATCCCCCTCTAGCCTCTCCCACCCCTTCATTTCTTCAATAAACTTTATCTAGTCGCCATTGTTAGAAAGATAATAGCGGTGGTACAGCATGGCTAAGCTTACATTTTATGGAGGAGTCGAAGAGATAGGTGGAAACAAAATTTTATTAGAAGACAACGGAACAAAAATATTTTTGGATTTTGGCATGAGTTTCAGTAAAAGGGGGCTTTACTTTGAAGAATTTTTAACTCCAAGAACCGCAAATGGTCTTGGAGATTTCCTTGAAATGAAGTTAATACCAGATGTAACTAATATCTATAGAGAAGATCTACTAGAACATCTTGGGAGAAAGTCAGAGGACCCAGATGTTCAAGGGGTCGTTTTGTCTCACGCACATGCAGATCATGCAAACTATATTTCATTCCTTCACCAAGATATACCAATTTACTGCGGTGAAACATGTAAATATATCTTGGAGGCAGTTGACGAACAAAGCCAGAGATCAATTGAAAATGAGGTTCTTAGTTTCAAGAAAAGGCCACTTTTTAGGAGTAATTATAGAAAACCCTCCATAAAAAGAAGATTTAAGACGTTCAGAACTGGGGACAAAATCCATATCGATTCGCTAGAAATCGAACCAATCCATACAGATCACAGCGTACCTGGTGCATATGGGTTTATAATACATACTTCAGAAGGAGCAGTGGTTTATACTGGTGATCTAAGAATGCACGGGTTGCATGCAAACATGACAGAGGATTTTATGAATGCTGCAAAAGAATCGAAACCAATAGCAATGATAACAGAAGGGACAAGGATAAATATTGAAAAAACAGACGAATCTGAACAAAAAGTATACAATGATTCAAAAAAGGAGATATTGAATTGTAAACATCTTTCAATAGTTGATTTCAACTTCAAGGACGTAGATAGGTTTACTACATTCCATAGGATGTCTAAAGACCTTGGGAAAAAATTTGTCATAAGTTTCAAACACGCCTGTTTCCTAGAGAAATATCATAAAGATAAGAAAATCAAAGCGCCGGACAGCAGGGATGAAAACATATTGATTCTTAAGCCAAGGAGAATGACAGGCACATACATCAATGAGGATTATACTGATAGATACATCAAAGAAAGACTGGACTATCCCAACATTATAACTGCTGAAGAGATTAACAAAGATCCTAACGAGTATATGATTGTTTTAAATTTCTGGTATTTCAACACCCTTATAGATTTGAAACCACATGGTGGAACATATATACATTCATTATCTGAGCCGTTCAATGAAGAAATGGAGATTTCCTATGAACGGATGCATAATTGGCTAAAACATTTTAATCTAAGATTTGTTCAATCCCACTGTTCTGGGCATATATGCGGCCCTGATTTAAAGGAACTTATTAACGATATAAATCCAAGAGAGCTTTACCCAATCCATACAGAGCATCCAGACCTATTTAGAAAACTCGACATGAAAACTACCATGATTAAAGAAGGAAAAAAGTATAAACTTTAAAGTTATAAGAGGTTTAACATTGATAACATCTGGGGGAAAATTAACATGACAGATATCTATAGTTATGATAAAAAACATGACGAACAGACAATGATAAATGCAGACACTGGTAAGAGGAATAAAGATCAATACATTGAAAACCTCAGAGAAGGTGATGTAGTAAATGATTTATTTGCTGTAAAAATGAAAAATCCCCCAAGAGCATACAAAAGAGGTACATGGTTTATTTTTGTCGCAACAGACAAAACAGGTGAGATGAGTGTTAAATTTTGGGGCGGAGACAATAAGGATCGCGTCAAGAGGCTTTATGAAAGTTTCAAAGTAGGCGACGTAATACAAATAAGATCAGGAAGTGTGGAGACATACGAAGATAAACCTGAAATATCCATTAATGAGAAAACTGGCGGTCTTCGAAGATGCAACCCCAACGAATATGACATTAGTGAGTTCGTTCCTGCTTTAGGAGGAAAAGAGATAAAAGAATTATTTGATAAAATTAAAAAAGAGATAAAAAGTATTGAAAACGAGCAGCTGAAAAATCTGCTTTCCTTGTTTTTTGACGAACAGGATTTCGTAAAGGATTTCATACACTCGCCCTCTGCGATAACTCACCATCATAATTATGTAGGTGGAAACTTAGAGCACACGGTTGGAGTGATAAGACTATGTAACAACATCTGTGAGATGCATCCGAGTATAAACAAAGATTTAGTTATAACCGGTGCAATCCTCCATGACGTAGGTAAGTTAAAGGAATATAAAACCACAGCAGCAATAGATAAAACAGATGAAGGGAATTTTATAGGACATATCGTAATTGGAGATAGATGGGTACGTGAGAAAATTGATGAACTAAAAAAGAGTGGAAAAGATTTTGACCAGAAGTTGGAAAATAACTTATGCCACCTTATACTGAGTCACCATGGTAAATATGAGTTTGGTTCTCCACGTATGCCAAAAACCGTCGAAGCATGTATACTCCATCAGGCCGATATGATGGATTCCCAGGTTAAAAACTATATCCAGAGCGTGGAAGAAACTAAGAAAAATACTGATGAGGATTGGGCATTTGTATGGGATTCTAACATAGGCAAAAAAAGAATAAGGTATTTGGGAGATATCTAGATTATTTCAATGAATATATTATCAAGGAGATATGAAAAACCATGAAAAAAAATTTGCTAGATATTCTCTGTTGCCCCACATGCAAAGGAGATCTAGAACTAATTATTGAAAGGGAAGAAAATGGAGAAATAATTAAAGGAAAATTTAACTGTAAAAAATGCAAAACCACATACGCCATAGATGATGGGATACCAAAGCTTTTACCAAAATAAAGATCAATTATCCATAAAACGTTCTATATCTTCCAAGAGATTCTTTGATTCTTTCAAATCTTTAATATACTTTTTGAAACGTGTTGCTCTTCTATCAAGAATAATAGCTACACCTCGGTCGTTTTCATCACGGATAAGACGTCCGATGGATTGCATAAGTTTTCTGGCAGTAGGTGCCTCTACGGTATACTCCCACCCTTTCCTAAATTTAAGATCATAATACTTCTGTAAACCTCGCTGTCTTGCCGTTGGTTTAGGGTATGGAATACCTACAATTACTGCTATCTCTAACTGCTCTGCCGGGAAATCCATTCCTTCACTTATTCTACCACCCATAACTGAAAAGAGAGTAGCGCCATCTCCTTCTCTTAATCCACATTCCTTGAAATCAGAGACTAAATCCATCAAAACTGATTGAGACATCTCTTGCTC
Source organism: Thermoplasmatota archaeon (assembly GCA_030616985.1). Lineage (GTDB taxonomy): Archaea > Thermoplasmatota > E2 > DHVEG-1 > DHVEG-1 > JAUWWG01. Next base: position 3,211 of record JAUWWG010000089.1, on the reverse strand, counting down.
TTCAATGTATAAGCTTCTCCGAATACCATCAAAACCACCTTTGTTTCGAAACATAGAGAGTGTGTTGAAACTGGGGAAAAAAACTATAGTATTTCTTGGAAATGTGTTGCAAACATCAGTTACATGTTGGCCCATTCTTGGAATGATTTTTTTGTCTCTAGCAATCTCGGAATATTTCGTAGTGACATCGGAAACGAAAAATATTCTTCTATTATCAGTTGGAAATGGAGAAGGATATGAAACCATCTCTGTATCTTTTGAAAGCCCCAGTGAATCACGGTATTCCTCCAGAGGCTCTAATGTACCTGACATGTGAATCGAGGAATGAAATTCCCGTAAAATCCCCGTTCCAATCGATGGATCCAGACAAAAGGACTCTATACGAGGGTTTTTACCTTGAGAGGCATCGACTATCAACTTTGCATATTGATTCATTTCAAGACTGACCCAAAAATCCAAAAAAATACCAAGTTTATGCAGATACGAACGAGGGAGTTTATTCTCCTTTTGGCGATACTCCTGGATTTTCTCGCCATAAGCCATTAAATCACCGATGATGTCATGGAGTGATTTACTAGTAATCTTGAGTCTTGATAAAATCTCCGACTCGAACTCATGAGATGGGATAAACGCATCATCTTTCTTAAAATCCCCTCTTCTAACCCCACTTTCTAAAACACCATAAACATAAGTATCTCTCAAATCCCTCAGAATATCAATCAATAATTTACAAAAAGTCGAGACATGTGTTTTACCACCAAGCAAAGAGGGATCTCCATACTTCTCTGCCTCGGAAACACAGCTATTCAACATCCACATGCTAAGCTGTGCTGAAAACAAATCTCTAATGTAATTAGGAAGGTTGTGTGCCTCATCAACAACTAAAATGATATCTTCCTCTGGTGCCGACAGCCAATCAAAAAGCATATTGCGGATCATCATATCAAAAACATAGATGTATGGAACAATAATAAGCGACGTCTCACGGACCAATAGCTTGTTTAATTCATAGGGGCATATTTTATTTCTCCCACAATACTCTATGAATTCTTCTGCAGTTGGAAGATTTTCCTTAGCCCATTCAAGGATTCTGTCAACTTTTTCTTTATCGCCTATGAAATTTCTATAATATATGCAACCTTGGTCCTTTCCTTTTTTGGCAGATTTTGCTTTCTTTTTTTCATTTGAACAAAGTTTTGATAGTTCCTCTGCTGTTCCACTGGCAAAATCTGGATCGTCTCTAGCAAGTATGCACATATTGGCTCTACCTTGTATGCCAACACCAAAAATCTTGTCCTTCTCATCTTTCATTTTATCTCTGATTTCCCTTAATTCTAGTATAACTTGTCTCTGCTGGGCATTTGTCCGAGTTGTGTAAACTATTTTTTTATTGTTTTCTAGCGCGTATTCAAGGGTTGAAGTCAGAGTGCATATCGTTTTTCCCGAACCAGTGCCTGATTCAAATACAATAGTTTTCCCCGCATTAAGTGTATTTTTTATAGTCTGCATTATTGCTGTTTGATTTTTACGTGGTTCGTAGGGAAATAGATCCATTCGAAGGGCATATACGGACATTGGTAAATAGAGTTGTTGTAGGTCTGTTAAAACTATTATCGACTGATGGGACAGAAAATAACATATGAATTTCGCTAATTTTTTAACTACCATTACCATGTATTCAATCTAAAAGGTGTAAAATAATGACAAAAGAAACATTTGCAACGGCAATAAACTGTATGGATGGTAGAACTCAGGAACTGATTATATCTTGGGCTAAGAAAACCTTTGAGGTAGACTATGTCGACGCCATAACAGAACCTGGACCCGACAAGATACTTGCCGAAGGACCCGATATCCTTGTAGAATCCATTAGAAATAGAGTTATAATCTCAGTAAATAAACATGGCTCTCAAAATGTTATCGTAGTTTCTCACCATGACTGCGCTGGAAATCCAGTATCGAAAGAGGAGCATCTAGACCAACTGAAAAAATCTGTTGATGTCGTTTCATCATGGGAACTTGGAGTCAAAATAATAGGCGTCTGGATAGGGGAAAGACTGGAAGGTGAACAAGTTGATCGAGCATGCCTAGCCGTGGTTCAATCATTTTTCTGATCGGGTTTCAAAGGGATGTAATTTTATAGTCTTATCTTGTTAAACTATTAAATTATGCCAGAAACCCCATTTGATCAAATAAAAGAATCACTTTCAAAAAACGTTCCTTCAGAATTGATAAAACATCTACCAGACAAATGGGAAAAAGTGGGAGAAGTACTAACTATTAAATTGGATTGTGATCTTGAAAAATATCAAGAAAAAGTATGTGAAAAATACGCGGAGATCCTTCATTGCAAAACAGTTCTCAACAATGTAGGCAGCATTTCAGGAACATATCGAAAACCAAAAGTTGAGATACTGTATGGCCCTAAAAACACCGAGACAATTCATAAAGAAAACGGTATACGATTTAAATTAGACCCTGCGAAGATAATGTTTTCATCCGGGAACATGCATGAAAGACTGCGCATGGCAAATGTTTCAAACATGGATGAAACTGTTGTTGATCTTTTTGCAGGGATTGGCTATTTCACAATGCCAATGGCCGTATATAGTAAACCAAAGAAAATCTTTGCCTGTGAAATAAATCCGGTGTCATATAACTTTTTATGTGAAAATATTGTTTTAAATGACGTGACAGCAATTGTTGAACCATTGCAAGGAGATAATAGAAACATTGCTCCAAAAGATGTAGCTGACAGAGTTATAATGGGTTATCTTGAAGACACTTACAGATTTTTACCAACTGCTTTTAACTGCCTAAAAAACCTTACGGGTATTATTCACTACCACGACGTTTGTCCCAATGAATCAATTCCAAATAGATCTTTGAAATTTGTCCAGAAAGCGGCCAAGAAATACAATAGAAAATCCGAACTTTTGACATACAAAAACATAAAATCATATGCTCCAGGTATTAGCCATGTTGTCCTAGATGTAAAAATTGATGAAATATGAAAAGAAAAATCCAGCTTATAGTATACCATGCAAATGAGGATGATCCAAAAAAATGCAGTGCACGAAAGTTACATAAATTTGGTTTTGCAAAACTTGAGAAAAATATTAGAAAAATGCCAAAACATGCTATTCTATTAAATCCATTTGCCAAAAAAAGTCTTTCAAAAGAAGATGAGAGAATCGCTAAGGAGAATGGT
>JAUWWG010000125.1 GCA_030616985.1 Thermoplasmatota archaeon | reverse complement strand
TGTTTTCGTCATCACCGGCATCTAAATTTGCAATTCCTTTGGAAAAATCACTTGGATTGACGATGAATTCATCTCCATCCATGCCATTAAACATATTTGTGAGTGGGTGGTCACCCGAATTCTTAAGAGCCTTTCCACATTCTATTGCAAATTCAACAATACTCAAAGGATCGACACTACCAAACACCAGCCCCCCTTCAAACAACAGACCACCATTTACAAGTGGCGAGAGATGCTTATTATCTACCACATTCAATGGTTTACCGCTGCTGTAGTGCTTATAGCCCCTAGCAAGAGAATAAACATTGGAAAGTACTGTGGTAAAGGTCCACAACGGTTTAATGCCGTTAATCGTGTCATTGTATTCATCTACCAGACTTTTGAGAAGAGGATACCTGGATGTAATAACAGAAGAAACAGTAATCCTTCGTGTTGTAACGGTTTTTCCCTCTGATGCACCATCTAGCTTATTAATTTCTATATTTACTGGCACCTCCGCAACCCAATAGGTTTTATGACTCTTTTCAGCCTCAGGTCCAATTAATGGTATGGTAAAACGCTCCATATTCATTTCCAAATCGCTGAATGTTATATTGTCCAAAGAGGTGATAGGATAGTCTTCATCTTCAGGAATAACAACATTTATTGCATACCGTCCATCGTTAAAGGAATCGTAGAGATAGTTGCCGGTAAGGTAGATGTTTAGTTCATCTAATATAATATCTTTAACTCGATTGCAATTTATTTCATCTGCACTAAAGGATGAGTCTTCTGGTTGAATTACTGGCTTTTTACCTATTTCTTTTAACCCTTTCATGCCAGCGATGTTCAATGCAGTAGCTAAATCAGCCTCAGCATAACGCAATAAATTTTCAATTTCGTTGAAATCAAGGGTACTTGATATCTCGCTTGCTTTCTGCAGTTCCAACTGTGTGACATAAACTGTTGTAAAACTACTCCCAAGTATGAGAAAGATACCAATAACTGAGAATGGAATACGGGCACGATCATCTTTTAGAAAACTTCCCCATGTTTTCATCTTCTCGTCACCCACACAGTGAGAACAACTTCTGCTTTGTTTAGCGAAATACGTTCAAAAAGCCAGTTTGAAATCATTTCTTCAAAATCGATGAGCACATCAATGTCGATTAACTCAAAAATACTGTCGACAAAATACTGGATATACGGGTCCATGAAACTGGCTACTATGCTAGTTACATTTTCCTTTATCACCATTTCAAGTGCATCGAAACCTTCTGCAAGAGAATCAATTGATTCTCCAAGAAAATTGGTGAAATTTTCAATGAGGATATTGGTAATTTCATCAAAGATGGAATTACTCACAGTATCATTAACAATATCTGCAAACATACTATCAACTACTCCAAGAGCCTCACCCATAACCGCACTTATAGCATCCTCTGCAATAGTTCCAATTGCCGCCTTGATTTTATTAAAACCATAATCAAGTGTAGCATTTACAATACCTGGAAAAACAGTTTCGTTATCTGAATTTCTAATGCCGTCAATCAGAAAACCATATGCAAGCATAGTAACGTTTTCACGTACTGCATTGGTTGCATTTCCAAAATCATCATAGGGTGGAGTTGCACTGGTATAATTCTCAATTACACCTGTAATATTTGCAATCAGCGGGATATCTCCAAACAACCCACCAAATAACTCTTCCTTCAGCCAATATTTTGTGAAAATGATCTGTGTATCGCCAAGGTTTACCACTGGTTTGTATGGCATCACAATGAAGCTTTTTGCTACATGACAATCTTGATTTGGCGGTTGCTCGCCAATATATAATTCACCACCAAACGGCACCCCTTTTATTGGATGCCACCATGTGGTTAGATTAAAGCTGTATTTATCTCCCAGATATGAAGAAAAAAAACTTTTTGTTTCATTTTTAAGCTGCCGATCGTAGTCACCGGTAAATATGTTAAAGCGATTGGTTCCAAATACTGAAAAAGGCAGTCTAAATTGACATCCTAGGTTTTCAGCCAAGAGATTGGCATGTGTTTTATGAATTTGTTCGCGAGCAAGTAACCAGTCAAGAATTGAACTATAAAGTCCTTCGGAGGAAGTATTAATGCCAATACTTTTTGCTGCATCATCTATGATATCGCCACACATCTTGTAGCTGAATTTATCCACACGGGAAACTAGGAATGTATTCAATGCCTCATCGGCAACATGTTCGCGATGTTTCTCAATGGATGCATCAATAGCAATATCACTTTGAAGTGCGGGAAGTAAAACAACTCCGGATAGAGATACCATAACTATGAAAAGAACAGCATCGTACATCGAGGAAACGCCTCGAGTATTTTTCAGAAATCTTCGTCTTTTCATCTCGTTTTCTCCAAGTAGTATTGAAATTGATTTTTTAGTTTGCGTTCCACATTATAATTGTCAATTTGCCGGGTACTATCTGCACCTCATTGAGATAAACACCTACATTTTTTGAAACGGCAACTCGATCTCCGATGTAATCTGGTAGATTCTCTGGAAAGTCTTCATAGGTATTGTCCCAGCTTATTCTAAGAGTAAAATTTACACCAGAGGTTTTGTATTCATCGCGTATGAGATACAACGCAGATTTTCCATCGGCGCTATTCAGCAATGGTAAATCAACTACTCCTCCTTCCCTTATAAGATAACAGTCAGGGTTGGTTAGTTTCGTTGCAATAAAATCAGCCGTTTGATATTTTTCAAGGGATTCAACTCTAACTCCATATGCAGTATAAACTGTAGCAAGCAGTACAAAAAATAACGTAAATCCAATCATTACAACCGATAAAGCAGGCAGGGATGTGAACTCCTCAGAAACTGCTTTTTCATCACGTATAAACTTCTTAAGACGTAACCTTTTTACCATTTTCCTCCACCGATAAAGATTTACAAGTTTATTATAAATCTAAAAATATGTATACGTAACAATTTTATAAATATTATTAAAAAATCAAGAAATATTTTTATAATTTTTGGGAATGAAAAACATAATGGGCCAAATCCAATTTATCCGCATTGCAGGAAAAACCGTTATATAAAGCATCCCATATTCCTCAGCTGATAAGAACCATGGATCCAAAAGATTACGACTATGTCAAAATTGAACAGAAATGGCAGAAAAGATGGCTTGAAGAAAAGATATATGAATCAAAAAAGGAAAAGCAAAACAAATTTTTCATACATTTTGCGTATCCTGGAGTCTCCGGTTATCTCCATGTAGGTCATATGAGAGGTTTCACTTACTGTGACATCATAGCAAGATATAAACGAATGACTGGATTTGATGTTTTATTTCCTGCAGGGTTTCATGCTTCAGGAATTCCCTCGTTTGGTTTCGCCAAAAAAGTAGAACGAAAAGACAAAACCACCATAAACATGCTTAAAGAGTATGGATGCACAGACGATTTAATCAAGAAATTAACCGATCCTGTTGAGGTTGTAAAATATTTTGGCAAAGTGTATGTAGAAGATTATTGGAAGAAATTCGGTTTTCTAATAGACTACTCAAGAATCATGAGTACAATCTCGGAAGGATATAATAAGTTTATACAATGGCAGTTTTACAAACTCAAAGAAAAGGATCTACTGGTTCAAAAACCCCATTTTGCACCTTTTTGTCCTAATTGTGGACCAGTTGCAGTGGATAAATCAGAAACAGATATATTAAAGGGTGGCGCATCAGAGATCCTTGAATTTACAGCCATCAAATTTAAGATGGAAGATGGGGCAATTCTTCCAGCTGCAACTCTCAGGCCAGAAACCATTTTTGGTGTAACTAACATGTGGGTTAACCCAAATGTTGAGTATGTTAAAGTCAGGATAAATGGCGAAACTTGGATTTGTTCAAAGGAAGGTGCAGATAAACTGTCTTATCAACTGGATAAAGTTGAATTTATAAACGAGACAATATCTGGTAAAGAGCTCATTGGCAAAATCTGTAAAATACCAATATCTGATAGAGAGATACCCATCCTTTCTGGTCCATTTGCAGATCCTGCTGTTGCAACTGGTGTTGTAATGTCTGTCCCGGCTCATGCACCCTTTGATTGGATTGCACTTGTGGAATCTGGAACAGATATAGAACCCATAACTATCATAGATGTGAAAGATTTTGGTACAAATCCTGCTAAGGAAGCTTGTGATGAGTTAGGGGTAAAAAACCAAACTGAAACAGAAAAACTCGACATGGCAACTGAAATTGTCTATAAAAAAGAGTTTCACACTGGTTTTCTCAATGAAAAATGTGGTCAATATGCAGGAGTAAAAGTATCTGACATAAAAGATGAGGTAAAAAACGAATTAATATCTAAAAACAGTGCAGTGGTTATGAGGGAATTCTCTGAAGAGGTCGTATGCAGATGTGGCGAAAGAGTAGTTATAAAACAGATCCCTGACCAATGGTTCGTTAAATACAGTGATCAAAACCTAACTGAAGAATCCAAAAAACATGCGGATGCCATGAACATATATCCTGAGGACTACGCAAAGGAAATGCCAAAGGTTTTAGATTGGTTTGGCGACCGCGCATGTATAAGAAAAGGCTCGTGGCTTGGTACTGAATTTCCTTTTAAAAAAGGCTGGATCGTTGAACCCATATCGGACTCTACACTGTATCCTGCGTATTACATTATCTCAAAATATGCCAATGAAAACAAAATACAACCCGGGGAAATGACCGAGGAGTTCTTTGATTATGTATTTCTTGGAAGAGGAACGTCTAAGAATGACATATGGGATGAAATAAAATCTGATTTTGAATACTGGTATCCAGTTGACATCAATCTTGGTGGAAAGGAACACAAGACTGTGCATTTTCCTGTGTTCTTGATGAATCATGTTGCAATCATGCCCAAAGATAAAAGACCTCAGGGCATTTTTGTCCATTGGTGGGTCACGCAAAAAGGAAAGGAAAAGATCAGTAAATCAAAGGGTGGTGCGGAGCACATTGGCAAGGCAGCTAATATCTATGGTGTTGATGCCATGCGACTCTATTATGCACATGTTGGATCTCCGTTTGTGGATGTAGAATGGGATCCAGAAATAATCATTAAATACAAAAACAGAATTGCAAACATCTGGAAACTTATCCTGCAGCTATCAAACATGAAGGATATGAAAAACGAAAACCTTGATAACTGGCTCACAAGCATTTTAAATAGAAGGATACAGAAGGTCACAGATGCCTTTGGAAACTTCGATCTGCGTGTTGCGTCTAATGAAATTTTCTTCGAGTGTCGAAAAGATATTCGATGGTATCTAAAAAGAGGCGGTAGCAATAAGAAAATACTTGATTCTTTTGTCAACACTTGGATAAAATTGTTGGCCCCTGTAACTCCTCATATTTCAGAAGAATTGTGGCATTTCAAGAAAGAAGGTTTTGTGTCAAACGAACCATATCCACGATTTAACCCTAGCGAGATCTCTGAAAAAGATGAAGTTGGTGAATACCTCTTGTCTAAACTCATCGATGATGCAAATGAAATTCTAAAGGTTACTAAGATAAAGCCAAAGAAAATATGTGTGTATGCATCACCTGCATGGAAGTGGGAGATATTTAGAAAGGCATTAACGCTCTCTTCGAAAGATAACCTTAATGTTGGTGCTATAATGAAGGAAGTGATGTCTGATCCCAAGATGAAAGGCATTGCTAAACGGGTTTCCCAATTTGTTGGTAAACTTCCAAGTGAGATTAAAAAATTAAGTGAGAGTGATAGAAGGAAATACTCGATTAAATTCGAAAGTGCCGAATATCTAGAAAACGCTAAGGGTTATTTGAAAAGGGTGTTTTCTTGCGAAGTCGAAATCTATCGAGGCGACGACGAAGGGATTTATGATCCTGTTAATAAAGCAAGATATGCCGTTCCACTACGGCCAGCTATTTATGTAGAATAAAAGAATAAAAAAAGAGAGTTTGGGATCTATTTTCCCCCAAACTATTTTACTTATGTTCTGTTTGTTTTCCTGTTTCTCACCTGATCAGTACAAATGGTCCGAGCATGAATGCTGTTACTTGTTTTGTAACACTGTTTGCAGTAATGGTTATATCAACATTTCCTAGACCAAATGAGAACGGTAGTTTAACTGTTTCCTCCATATTTGCTTGGATAGTGCCACTTGCTTCACCGCCAAAGAACACACGTCCATTGACTTCTATTGACCAGGAAACCGGACTGTTACCAGCAATTATAATTGCCTTCAAACCAAGGCCACCTTTGATGTCTTTGATCTTGGCTTCACTGCCCTCAGAAGCATCTACAGTAACCATTGCAGTATCTGAATTTTCATTGCCCCGATCATCTGTAACAGTCAATGTCACTGTATATGTACCCTCGCTTTCATATGTATGTGTTGGATTCGTTAGATCACTAATAGTTCCATCACCAAGATCCCAACTATAAGTATACGGTTCTACTC
>JAUWWG010000027.1 GCA_030616985.1 Thermoplasmatota archaeon | reverse complement strand
GGAGATACGTACTGGGAGGGATGGTGGGAAGGATGGATTGGACCTTATGCATCTGGCGAGGAAGTAACTCTAGAAAACACTTGGGATGAAGATGGGAAATACACTGTTAGAGTAAAAGCTAAGGATGAATATGGTGCTAAAAGCGACTGGGCAACACTTGAGGTAAGTATGCCAAAAAACAAACCATATATCAACACACCATTCCTAAGATTCCTGGAGAATCATCCATATATGTTCCCACTGCTACGACAACTGTTAGGTTTACAATAGAGGTATAAAAACCTCTATCTTTCTCCTTTATTTTGAAATAACCTGTTTTCCCAGGAGATAATAAGAAGGGATAATGGCTAAAATTTTTATTTTTATCAAATGTGCTTGATTCATATTCTATTCAAGGATGTATGGATTTTTCATTTAATTTCTATGAATAAACAATTTCAATCATTTCTCTATTGAGCTTTGGGTTTTTATATTTATAATACTTCTTTGGGAATTTCAAAGTAAGTAAGATCTATCGCACTCCAATCATCAAAATCTCTTTTTCCATGACTTCCATCTGAATAATCAAATATTTTGTAAGTATATCTATAATTCATACAGCTTTTATAGTTCCAATACAACCAGAAACTTAATCGCCAAGGATATATACATCCTCTATTATCGCATCCAGGTGGATTTCCCCCTTTTATACCAAAATTATGACCCATTTCATGCATAATAGCTGAACCAAATGTATAAGCAAGGGTGTTAGAATCTCGAACTGAGGATCTTTCCATCTGACGACAAGAGATGACAAAACCATTTGTCCCAGGGATATAACCCCAATATGGTGTAACATCTCCACTAAAACCATATCCTGGAGGTGTACATTCACTTACAAAGAGTCCATAATGAAAAACGCTGCGTCTCCATAAATCAGAGGTATTATGTAGATAATATTCATCATAAATATTAAAAACTTCTTGAATACCCGCATCCTCATCAAAAGGAATCATTTCATCCCGATCAATATGAATATTAATATTTCGACGGTGAAACGGATTTTTTAATAGATCATCTGCATCTAAGGGTACTATATTTTCTTCCCCAGTTGGACCAGTTTCCATGAAATCATATTCAATAAGAACATCTTTTCTAAAAGGATCTGTACTATACTCATTTGTTAAAAACTCTTCATAAGTAGTTAGACTATCAAGGTCATAATCATTATTGATATGATCCTCTGAAAGTAATGGATTAAAACCCCATTTATGCTCATATTCAATAGGTAGATAGTCATCATCAAAGTCTTCACCTGAATTATCTATAGTAGGATCAGTATCGTATGTATTGACTTCTACCCAATATGCTAATGAATCATTATCATAATCATTTTGATATATATTGAACCATAATTCACAATCTAATTGGTTTTCATAGATACTCCCATCATCGCAGCCATTTAATCGGCCATAACCACTTGGATCTTTTAATTCGTCATCCCCAAGCCAGTGACCATTCTTAATACTGTAAGTTATTGTAACATCTTGATTTTCATCCCCAATATCGCATAGAAGATTTTCATCAGAATTCCACTCCCATAATTGGATTTTTACCATAACAAATTCTTCATCGTCAGGTACATCTGTTGTCACTGAAAAATGAGGTTCGTAGATATATGATATATCGTGCCAAACTACACTTGTATATTCAACTTCATTAATATATACTTTAACAAAGAAATCAGCATCTGATAATGAATTATCGAATACATCAAGAGCTCGAATGGCTAATATATCAACAGTAATATTAACATCAGTCAAAGGATCAAAATCTTCCATCATTAAAGATTCCATATCCATTGAATGAACAAAACCCATTGAACTTAAACATAAAAGACTCACTATGAAGAGTGGACTGAATTTCATATTAGTTTACCCCATTATGAAAATATCAACTGTTTATTAATATTATGGATAAATTGTATTAATAATAAATGTTGAAAGAGAGGGGGAAAAAATTTCGATGTTTGCTTAAGGGCAGGCACTAAAAACACGTCAAAGCGCACGTTTAGGGCAAAGACATGAGTTCGAATAATTCTATACCCGTTGCGCCTAGTTCTTTGCGCCTACATGCATATTACTCACTGGAGTTGTGCTTATCGCAAAATAGACTAGAATAAGGAACGTTTTTAATTTGACATGCGTATTAGACGTTAAGGAGTGATTAATGAATAATGGATAAATCTACACGGAACGAGAAGAAATATAGAATAGAAAACGAATTTAGACCTATTTTACGTAGATAATCATGTGTCTTATCATGTTGAAGGCCAACAGATGACAAATTAGGATTGATTGACAGACATAAATTAACATATTTTTAAAAATTTAAATAGGAGAAATGTATGGGAGGTGCCCGATGATAAATGAAACAACGATAGTTGAATTCATCTGGATAATCATCTTGACAATTTACACTGTGTCTATTACATTCCTGACAAAAAAGACTTATGGTTTAATGGTAAACAAAGGTATTAAAAAAAAAGATGCAGTTTATTATAACAGAAAATTAGTTCATATATTTGCTGGAGGCGTTATTGCCCTAATAGTTCCCATTGTGTTTTCCTCTTCCATCTATCCTTTGTTCTGCGGCCTATCTATAACAATAATCACCTACCTTTCTCACAAAAGGAGGAAGGGAAAAATGCTTTACTGGTTTCAGACAGAAGACAATCTAAATGATGTCAGCTTTTGTTTTATGTGGGGCATTACTATCTTTGTTCTGTGGGAAGTTATGGAAGCTATGGGAAACCATACAGGTGCACCTTGGATAGCAATCATACCTGCGGTATTCGTGTCATTTGGCGATGGCGTAACTGGAATTGCAAGAAATGCTTTATTCAAAAAAAGGACAAAGCACCCTATTGGCAATGTATTCATGGCAGCTGTGTGCATCCCTTTGGGCTATTTTTTAGCAGGATTTGGAGGAATTGCAATTGGAGGAGCCATAGCTGCTATTGTGGCATCAACCATGGAAAGATATGAATTTGGACCTATAGATGACAATATATTGATAACCATCAGCTCATCAATAGTTCTCTATCTGTTTATCCTATAATTGTTGCCAATATCGCTTAGACCACCCCATATAGTAAATGTATGAATAGAAATTATTTCAACGTATTCTTGTGATTTATATGATAAGTAAAATGCAGGGGAAGGGATTTGAACACCATTTTACCGGTAAAAATATTGACTTTCTCTTGTAGGTTTTGGGTTTTGGCGGTGGGTTTTGATCAAAATCCCAAAATACGATATTCCAATATCGACATCCCCCCTATTACGATATATCCATATCGACATCATTTTCCTCTTTTCACATTAATGTGAAAAACCATTTATTTTTACCCCTGTAAAATTTCGATTATTGAAAAAAATGGGATTTTTCTCCCGTTGGTAATTCCTTTTTAATAAATTTATAGTGACTTCATTTAGTTCACACTTTCAGCTAATGTTCTGCAACACTTCCAGATAGAACCGCGCCAGTGAATAAACGGACGGATTGGGGAATGTTGCATTCCCCATAGTTACTACTCCTTATACTGAAAACATACTAACCATATAGTGAAGTAAAAAAGAGATCAAAAATAGTTTAAAAAAATGTGTTCAAAACTTGTCGATAAGTTGTTTCAGTTCACTGGTAGTTTTGTACCCTGGGATATGTAGGACCTCGTTCTTCATATCTGATGAGAGCACTAGTGTTGGAGAAACTATAATATCAAATTTTTTTACCAGATCACTTGTTAATTCAACTTCTTTAGCTGAGAGATCCAGATCCATTATTGATTGTTTCTCACTTTTTTAATTCCAGTTTCTGTTATTAGCCATTTATGAATCTCACGTTTAATCCAGTGGCCTATCTGCATATTATTTAATTGACGCTCAACCCCTGAAGGATCAGAGTTGAGAACCTGTGAAATTTGCATTAACGGTAATTCTTCTTCATCAGAGTATAGTAAAAAGAGTGCTCTTCGCCGCACCCTAATATTTTTGTTTCGTATCCATTTTCTTAGTTCTTTAAATGTCATCTTCGATTTTGTGTTATGTGATGTCATCTAATTCCCAACTCCAAATACAACATTCCACTTGCCGTTGGATATTTTTTTCAAGTTTTTTCTTATCGAAAAACCACCGTGGAAATTCAGAGTTCAACCTTAAGAATTTTACGCTTATCCGAAGTAAACAGAACCGCCTAAAATCTGCTATCCCAATCGGAGCGGAGCTCCGGGGCATTACGCAGATTTTCGAGACGGCGATTCTCTTTCAGAAAAAAGAATCGGAGTATAACTCCGGGGTAGTAAACCCATGTAGAAATAAATTATCCATGGTCAATCTCCCCATATATACTCATAGATGTTTTCCCGTTTCCGTTTAATTGCTTCGTATATAATCTTATCAGTTTTTTCTTCCACTGTTAAGATGTCCGTGGATTTCTTCTTATACATTCTACATCCATTATCCATGGATGCATCCACGGGAGAAATGCCAGGGAACTTTTCTTTTTTGATAAATTTTCCCGTATCTTTATCCCGTGGATTCAAAGAAGTATGTCCACGGACAAACCGGCCTTTAGAATCTCTGATATTTTTCCCCTCCACAATAAAAATAAATTCCGATTTAATATACTTTTTTGGGTTCATTTGGGAAAAATCATCAGTAATTGGATGGCGAAAATATATCACTCACTCGAAATGACACAACCTTACTCAATGATAATTCACCACCATATCAATCAATGTTGTCATTTTTTTCTCCCTCGCACAGATTTTATTGAGGCAACCTCTAAAATATCAGCAGCACGATCAATATCAGCAATTTTTTCTCTAAGCGATCCATAAGGTTCGATCCTCTTATCTATCCTGATCATGCCCTTTGAGGTTGAATGATACTCAGGGATTGGTTTATTGCATTTTTTTTTGATTTGTTTACTCCAATTTCTAAACTTTTTTGCTAATGCCTTGGATATGGTACATAGAATTTCCATGTCCTTAGTTCTTTTTGGGTTAAACAACATATTCATGTTCTCATGATTACCTGAGGTAACCAGAGAAGAACAAGATTTTGTTAAACGATCACTAATCAAAATGTTCAAAACGTAGATATTGTGATTGCATAGCAATCTCAATATCTTTTCTGCTGTTTTTCTACTGGCTTCAAGATATTTAGAAGCTAGTCCAGGTGATATGTAGTGTTCACGATTGGGGGATTTTACAATAACAATTTGATTAAGCTTCTGAGAATACATGATGTATGTTAAACAACTTTTCTTGAAGATGTTATAGAATTGAAAATCTGGGGATGCTTTTTTGAGATAATGTATGAGTTTACCTAGAAGTTCCATTTATGCATCCCCCTCGGCTATCAAATGTCAGATTTGCAACCTTATGAAACCTGACATTATGAATGATAAATGTCAGGCACCATATCCTATAAAACCTGACAATAAACCTAAGACATGATAATATGGAATAATCGACACGGTTCTTGAAATCCAAAAAACCTGACAATAGAAATTGAAAAAATCCATGATTTGCTGTCAGGTTTTTCTCGTTATAAAACCTGACAATGCAATTTTCCAACAGAAGAAAAACTCTTCTTACTAAGAAGTAATAATTAATTACGTAGTAATTAAAATCCTTAATGGTACTTACTTTAAAGGGGGTACCGGGGCAGAAACATGACAATAGAACCTTCCTCCTGTTGCTACTGGAGAGACGTAAAAATAGACAAAATGACAATAGAATATCAACGTCTATTGCCAGGTTTTTTAAGCTGTATTGTCGAACAACATTTTTTTCCATGTAGAGATACATGAGAAGGTTGTCAGTTCTTATCGTTCCTCTCTCGTGTTGAAGTGTTTCCCGTAAGATGTTGGGATCATGGGATGTTTCATTCTCAACGGTCTTGACGATGACTATGCTGAAACTTAGGTTAAGTTGTTTGGCGTATTTGTAGTATTTATGGGGTATCGTAATGTTAACGCACTTAGTCCCCATTCTTATCCCCCCTAATCCACAAACGCCCCGAAGATGTTTTGAAAAATACCAAGTCAAAATCTGGTACACCTTCGATAGCCTTCTTCAACAGTTGTAACTGTACTAAAGGTATATGACCAACAAAACCAATGGTCACAGGCATATCAAAACCATTTTCTTTTCTTATCTTGAATTTCATAATTCTACACCAATTTTGGTGCCTATACTTCAATATCTTCAAGGAAACAAAACAATAGGCAGAAGGCAGTAAAATATTCCAGTTAATCTCTTTCGCACTCACTAGTGAGATTAAACTACCTCATTTTTCCCTTTTGCTTCATTACCTTTCTAATCTTAATTTTTCCATCATTATTTAGGAGACCAATTCGTTTTCCGATGAAATTTTTAAGTTCTCCAACATTAATCACATCTCTAGGAAGATCTACTTCCACCATCATAGAAAAAATCGCTTTAGCATAGTCCCCATCAGATTTTATGTCTGTAAGAAGGCCGACGATTTCTTGATAGGGTTTTAGTTGCATTAATATCTCCCTCCTATGCCCAGTTGATTTTTGGGATTATATTTTACTATTTTGTTCGTAAGCATCCTTGCGAGTTTAAAAATTTGATAATTTATGTAAACAATAAATGAAAAAGCAGAAAGCATTTGGATTAAATCGGTTCTTTTTTTTACAACCATACTAACTGATTAAAATAAAAACGATGTCCTCTTTATATTACTTTTCTGGCTCATTTGGGAAAAATCATCAGTAATTGGATGTCGGAAATATATCGTGTATTATTCAACGAGCGGAAAATAACACATTTCAAAATAACTAGGTGTGCAACCCATGCTTAGTAAGAATCATATAACTATAATGAGAAACTCTATGTTTTATAATGAGACTATGGTTAGAGTTTCTAAGGAGAAAAGCTAGTAATGATCGCGATTTGTGATTAGGTAATGGGGCAATACCAAAGATATTTTGTTTAAAACATATTGATTTATATACTTTAAAGAATTGCAACCTATAAGAAAAATGGGTGAGGTAATATATGGCTGAATTAAGTAACGCAAAGGTTTTTGGTGGTATTGGTGCAATACTAATGCTAGTTGGAGCATTTATTCCCAACGCTGGACCTATCGTCAGTATAGTTGGTCTTGTACTCGTATTTATTGCTGTTAAAACAATATCTGAATTAACAAAGGATAATGAAATATTCAGAAACTATCTTATGAATTTCATTTTCAGCATAATATCCATTGTAGCGATATTTATTATAATGCTTGTAGCCTTTGGTACCGTTGGTGGATTTTCATGGATTACTAGTTTAGAAACTGCTGAAATCACTGATTTTGAGTCATTTTGGACATACTTTGGCAGCATAATAGGAGCTTGTGTATTAGCACTAATAGTTGGATGGATACTGTCAGTTATAGCTGCAATATATCTAAGAAGGAGTTACAATAGTATTGCAGAACATACAAAAGTAAACTTATTCAAGACAACAGGTACTGTATATTTCATCGGGGCAATCACCACAATAGTATTGATAGGTTTTCTAATTTTATTCATTGCTCGAATAATTGAAATAATAGCTTATTTTTCATTACCAGACAAACTTCCGACAGGGGATAAAATAGAAAAAAGCGAAAGAAGATGTCCAAATTGCGGTAGAATCATTCCTGAAGATGCTCTTTCCTGTCCGTATTGTAACAAGAAATTTTGATAATACGAATAATCATCTCTCATTAATTGAAAAGTGGATATAGAACTGTGAATTAAGGAGGGATTAGCATGACCTCATCTAACATATTTTCAATCAACTTGCAGTGTATTCGTTTCTAAAAATCAGACAATTCACCCAAATTATCAGACTTTATGTTATTTCCATCTGTTCTGATAAAATATTCACCATCTATCTCAACAACATGAATCTCTGCCGTTATACTCCATGATTCATCTTTTTGTAAACAGGTGTACCAGTTATCGCCCTTTTGAATGTCTTGAATTACATCTTTTCTGTCATAAGCTAGTGGCAGGGATAATCCATTAACGGTCACCATCATTGCCATTACTCTTTTTATTCTTGTTTCTTCTTGGTTCATTCTTTTATGGCTGACCCAATACTCCACTACAACACCAATTTATGAATGTGAGCATCTTTAATAAATACTCTTCAATGATTGAACAGTAAGCTACGCATTACAACCTATTTCTCCATGCGAAATCTAGGGCTACAAGAGTATACTTAAAAACTGAAAATATTTAATATACAAAGCCTATTAATCATGTAAAACAATATAAAGGAAATTCAACATGGAAGAACTTCTGTACAGTGTTGAGATTTATAAAAATGATACAGACTATTTGGGAAAGATATTTTCCAATAACAATGAAATTAAGGATTTTCACAGCAAAAACATAGATGATTTACTTAGAGAAATTATCACAGATATAGAGCTTGACCACGAAGAATCCTCTAATCGCCCCAAAGATTATTTTGAAGATACAGAATAAAACAACTATTGCTGGTTTTAAACTAATTCCATTTCAAAATTGATTTTAGAAACAATGGGAAAAGCTGAACTAAAGTGATTTACCAATATGATTTATCATAGGCATTAATTCACGTACTTCAACATTTCCTGAATGACGTATAAACGTATCAATATTTTTTAGACAACTCTCTTTACTTAGATGCCCGTCACTCTTTAAACTTATTTTGCCATTTGATTCGAGCATATGGAAATACCATAGCCCGTTTCTTCCCGACAGCCAATATTCAACTCTCAGATATTCGCCTCCATTTTAATTCTTTAATGAATGATAACTACCTATAGAAATAACGACGCTATTATAAATATTATTCGCAAAAAATATAAATGACAATTAAAATTATGCCTTTTCTTTTCCCTGAGAACCTTCCTCTAGAAAAAGTCTAGTGACTTCTTTCAGGTTTAACCTTGCAGATTTAATCGTTTTTCCACTAGAAGATGTACCCAGCTCTGGGCCTTCAGCAATGAAAACATTATGTTCTTTCCATATCTTTGCTGTATAGACATTGTCACCTATCATTAAATTTTGTTGCATTTTATCTTATACCTCCAGCTATAGTATCCAACAGGATAACTTAAATTTTCCTGGTAAAACTTATATTTTAGATGCAAACACAACTAAAACCAAAGCCCAAATAATAAAATATTTAACATACGTTTACGATTTACATAGATTGGAGGTGAGTATGATTGACATTTAATGAAAACTGCAAGTTTTTAGATATTACAAAAATGGAAACAGATGCGATTAAACAAAAAACCAGTAAGGGAAAAGAAAAAATTTATGGTTTTTCTCCTGTTGAGACCTTAGGTATGCAGGGGAAGTGATATGGTCTCGAAGTTTAAATCTTAATTGAATTGAAAATACCAAAGATATAATGAAGTTTGGAAAGTAATATCTTATAATATATCAAATAAATGGATGTTATGAGATATATGGAGAGTAAAGAATGAGATATTACTAATTTATCATGGGGAAATTAGAGCAATTCGATCTAAGTTACTCTGATCCGTATTTTTTTAAATTCCTCAATAATTTCCACGTTTCTCGGATAATTTTTAAAAATTCCTTCAAAAAATGTTTTAACAAATTTTCTAGCTTCAGAGACTGCGAGTATCAATGTATAACTATCTTCTGAATCAATACTCAATTTATACCAATTTGTATTTTCAACATGTTCCAATATTTGTCTAACAGTTTTTAGTCCTTTATCTTGGTACTCCTTCAAATGTTGTTGGCCAATTTCATAAATTTCACTCCAAAATTTCTCTGAGCCTTGGCCAATTTCCGTAAATATAGCTTTCCCATCAGCTATATCTATTATCAGATGTTCCATATTCGCCAATTTGTCTACATACGCTACAATTTTTTTCCAGGAAGCCTTTTCTTGCAGTTCTTCACAGTTCTTTAAACATAGAATTGCTCTACGAAGAAGATTTGCCGTCGAACCTTTATATTTCGACGAATATTTTTCAAGTATAGCAAGCGATTCATCATCAAAATTTGCACATATTCTTCTCATCAAAATAGGTAATGCAGATTATGCTTATAAACAAAATGATGAAAAATGATGATTTTTGAATACTAATGAATAGCTCATATGTCATATGATTACAAATTCATAAATATCTATTAATAGGGGGATAATCTAAATATAATATGGTGAAATAATAATGGAACAGGTCTTAATTTGTTTAGAAAAGAAAAAGGGCTTGTATCTAGATGTATTAAACGCCAGACAAAGAGAACTTGTTGCATTAGGTAATGCTATTCGTGCAGGAGATATAAACACTATTGCAACAAGTGTCAAAAAAGCCCTTGATGCAGATGCCTCTCGAGAAGAAATATTAAAAGTTCTGACATTTATTGTAGGTGATGTCCGACTTTTCAGATCGATAATAGAACTATTGAGAGCATTAAGTTACGAGGAAAACAAGAGAAAGTCGTTTATCTCGGTTGTAGATGATGTCAGGGAGGACTAGGATATGAAAGGAATTGTGAAAGCCCTTCGTGTCTTTTTAGGTGGAACATTTGCATTATCTAAATAGGGTTACAAAACAAGATAAATGACTTCTAAAGCAAAGGAGATGATAAAATAAATAAGAACCATCCAAGGAAAAATGTTACCAATCTGTTTTATAAGAAATATTCTCTGGATTATGTAATGGTGAAAAACTCAGAAAAACCACCATTAGCACTAGGAATACCAAGACAAATGGAATTTAACACAAAAGAAGGTAGTTCGAAGAATGAAAAAAATAATAAGAAATTGATGGTAATAAAATGAACAATAGGCAAATCTTAGTAAATAAAATTTCATATAATGGAGGTCATGATTTATTAGAGAAATTCATGATTTATTAGAGAAATTATCAGAGAGTTGTTATATCGATATATTAACAGGTGAATGCCACTGTAGAAAATGTCACAATGCCGTACACATTGATTTGTCCAGACATTATGCTTTTTGTCCAGTACATGGCATGTTAGTGTAAATAATGATAGGTAGTTTTATGGCGTATAAGTTTGAAAACTGGGGTCTATATAAAACAGATATACAGATGCATAATGGGCTAATCAAGACTTTATATTTTTTTACCAAGTGGCAACCAAAGAAGGGAATACCTTGTGATTTACCAGAGGGATACACCGTTGATGTTAATGAAAGAACAGGGTTACCGCATCTAAAGAGAAATGTCGATACCAACATATCTCGCCGCCCATCCCAACAAAAATACAACCTTAAGAGGCGAGAATAAAAGACAAAATATTGAAAGGTGATAAAATTATGAGACAGAAGCAAGTAATGTTCTATGAGAGTTTAGAAAAAAAACATCATGAATTTCTAGACCAACTTCTGCAAAATTGCAATATTGATAGGGAAACAGGTAAGTTCTATTGTAAAAAATGTCAGAATCTAGTCCATATTGACTGGCATAGAGATCTAGCGTTTTGTGGAATACATATTATCTCTCGGGTTGGGGTAACTTACATTGAAGAGTTATATAATATACATGTGTGAAAGTTTGTAAAAAGAAAAATCTTTTGGAATGTTAAGATGGTTGTTAAGGACCGAAAGCTGAAATCACAAATAGGGAAACAGAAGAAGTTGATTAAGGAATTAAAAAATATGATGAGGATTTATGCGTCATATATGAAATTCTCTGATGAATAGAAGGGCGTCAAATAGAATGGGATGGCTCCGATGAAGAAAGGAGGTGAAGTTAATGGATAAATATTGTACAATTTGTAAGCTGAATGAACTTCTAACGCCACAAGAGATAGCCAATAAGGTATGCAATGTTTGTTTTGGGAAAAAGGTGAAGAAATGAATGGAAAAAAGCAATGTGGATGTTCTACCCTTGAGGGCATCCATTAAAAGTAAAGATTAAAAATATGTGCATAAAAAAAGAGTATGATTAGATGTCTATTGGATTTATACTAATAAAAGCAGCACCTGCACTTGAACACGAAGTATATAATAAATTATTAAAAGTACAACAGATAATTGAGTTACAACCTCTTTTTGGTGAATATGATCTTATAGCGAAAATTGAGGCAGAGGACTTTGAAAAACTTGGTGAGATAGTTATTGATAAAATTAGATCGGTAAAAGGTGTAATAGATACTAAAACATTAACCGGGGCAAGATTTTAAAGCTGGAACATGGAAAATTCAGGACATATAATTGTTTAAAAAAGAGTAAGGTTAGTAGAAGAAGAGAAAAATATGAAAATCGCTATAAGTTCAACTGGAAGAGATATTGATAGTAACATAGAATCCAAATTTGAAAGATGCCATTTCTTCTTGATTCTAGATTTAGAAAAAAATTGAGTGAAAACGAGCATAACTTGTTCAAAGGGAACTTCCTCAGATATGTCTTCCAATTAATTAGACAAGATTATTGGTGAAAGATCTTATGGATAAAAAAGGCATAAGAAACAGGCTCAAAGAATGTTTTAAAAAGTGTGCTTCAGGAAGAACACAACTCAGAAACTGCGTCATCGATATTATGGACGCAGGATTAACCAAGCAAGATGTGCTAGATGTTGCCGATGAGATGGCCACAGGAAAGTGGAAGGATGAAGCTTATCTTTGTGCTGTAACCGCAATTGGTCAAGCGCTTCGATACGAAGAAAAACACAAAAAAACCAGACCAGTTTCAATGAAGAAAGAGACAAAAGAGCGGATGAAAAACAAATTGAAGCAATGCTTTAAAAAGTGTGGTCGCGCTAGAAGACAACTCAGAAAATGCGTAGTAAATGCATTGAATACTGGGCTGACAAAAGAAGAAGTTTTAGTAATTACAGATGACATAGTTGGTGGTTTTGGAAAAGAACATTAGCAAATTGGTTTGATTGAACTTCAAGATCATAGCAGGTATGATAACGTGCTTTCTTACCAGATCTATCAATAGAAATCAAAGCAAGCTTTGTTCTATCTTCGGCCCACTGATCGACAACATCAAAACCAAAATTATAATATTTTGGAACATTCCATTTAAAATTCTTATACATTACATCATATCTGTCTTTCTTCTGCAATGTTGTTTCACACGATACAGCTTGTGTCACGTTCATTCACCTCCTATAAATTTATAATTAAATATCGTTATTATCTTTTTTAAAGAATTACCACTCAACATCTTCTCATTCTACTTATTCATCAGGAAAACCCATATAAGGTGCATACATTTTTATCATATTTTTCAGTTTTTTAATTAGCTTCTTTTGTTTTCTTATCTGTGATTTCATCTTTCGTTCTTTGTCTATATCTACTATTATAACACCCTCCTAACTTTCTAAAGTCTCTTTCTTTTTTTTCCGTCCCCTTTAAAAAAATCTTCATCAGGTGGTAAAGCAATAAGTCCTTTTTTCATCAGCATACTAGTCTCATTTCTAGCTTTATTGATTATTGAACGAGACTTATCAGCCAACTCCCCCTTGCTACATTTAATTCCCGTAATTCCTTTCTCCATAGCTTTTAATCCAACTGCTACCGCTTCCCTATAATATATCTCCCAGTCATCCATCCTCGGGACTAGATACTCCTCATGTAGACCATTCTCCTCAGCAATATTAGCTAATTCAAAAGCCGCGTTTAGGCACATATCATCAGTAATTGCACTTGCTCTAACATCTAAAACCCCTCTAAACACACCTGGGAAAACAAGAGAATTGTTTATTTGGTTAGGAAAATCTGATCTACCTGTAGCTACAATACGTGCACCGGCTTCTTTAGCATCCCAAGGCCATATCTCAGGTGTAGGATTAGCCAATACAAACACAATAGCATCATCGGCCATAACACGGACATCATCAGAAACAATAATCCCAGGATCTGGTTTAGATGCAGCAATAACCACATCTGTATCTTTCATTGCCTCTTTTATTCCACCACTTCTCTGTTCTTCATTAGTATCAACACATGTATTCCACTTATACGGATTACAATATTTATCTAATTCAATATCCTCTCTTTGCCTGTTTATTATTCCTTTTGAATCACAGAAAATCATATTCTTCTTTTTTACCCCAATAGCTGCCAAAAGTTGAGATGTTGCAATGTTGGCTGTACCTGCCCCTACGAAAGATACTAAAATCTCATTTATATCTTTATTTACAATTTTTAAAGCATTAATTATTCCTGCAACAACTATAGTAGCAGTTCCTTGTAGATCATCATGCCAAACAGGGATGCTCGCTTCATTTCTTAATCTATCCAATATGTAGAAACACTTAGGCGCTGTCATATCCTCTAAGTTTATGCCACTAAAAGACGGCTGAATCCATTTAACTACATTTATTATATCATTTGGGTTTTTCGTATCTAGACATATCGGATAAGCATCAACACCACCAAGATATTTGAATAATAATGCTTTACCCTCCATCACCGGTAGACCTGCTTCAGGTCCGATATCCCCTAACCCTAAAACTCTTGAACCATCTGAGATTATTGCAATTGTATTTCCTTTATTTGTATGATCAAAAACAGCATCTCTTTTTTCATAGATTGCTTTACATGGTGCTGCAACTCCGGGCGTATACCAAATAGCAAAGTCACTTAAGTCCCTGATACAACATTTAGATGCAATTTCTATTTTCCCATTGTAAAATGGATGCAACTCAAGAGCTTTTAATGAAGGTTTTTGCAACCTTTTAAGTTCCTTTTCCTTAGATCCATCAGACATAATATACCTCATAGAACCTTGTTTAAGATATTATCCTAGTCAAACCGATTAATCAAATCGATTGCGAGGAAGACATCCCTTAAGGTTCTTTTCAGTAAGCTGCCAAAACCAGGCATCATCAACATCTTCTATCGATACGTCATCCATTTTTATTCATCCCTCCTTTTTAGATAAGGCAAACCAGTTCTCTTATTCACACTAACAATGTAACCATTCGGTAAATCACAAGGAGTACCTCTCTTTGGCCTCCATCTACTAAAAAAATATAGGGTTTCGATTATTCCACCCTTCAACTCTACATCTGCTTTATATAAGTTCCATTTTTCAAATGAATATTCCATAACCATCCTCCTCTATCAACATCCCATGAACTGAGCAAAATACAACCCTCTCAGACAAATTAACATGAACTAAATTATCACATTTTTTACAATGAAATCTACCACTAATTGGATCAATATAACAATTCTCAAATAATTGATCTAATGACTCATGAATGCCCTTTTTTTTATTTCTGGTTACTTGAATCTGCTTTGCTTTCTTATTCATAAGCACCTCTTATTCACACTAACAATGTAACCATTCGGTAAATCACAAGGAGTACCTCTCTTTGGCCTCCATCTACTAAAAAAATTAGTGGTTTCGATTATTCCACCCTTCAACTCTATATCTGCTTTATATAAATTCCATTTTTCAAATGAATACGCCATAACACCCCGCCTATCCATTTATATCAGCATCCCATGCACTGGACAAAACGCATAATGCCTAGACAAATCAACATGAACTATATTATTGCATTTTTCACAGTGGAACCTACCTGTCAATGCATCGATATAACAATTTTCAAATAATCGATCAAATAAATTATGGGTCTCATTTCTTGCATCCCTACAAACTGAGACTTGCTTTGCCTTCGTATTCAATCCCATCTACCATTTTCCTCCATAAACTAATCTTCCCTAACGTCATCTACTACTGAAATACACTCAGCTCTTTTGTTCTCCTCATAACTCATTGCTCTCAAAAGTTCAATAATAGAATTTAAAAGTTGTACATCCCCAACAATAAATGTTAAAACTTTGAGTATATCTTTTTGAGAGGCACCTGCGTCTAGGGCTTTTTCAACATGCTTTGCAATAAAGCGAGTGTTGCTTGTAAGTATAGCTTTACCCAAAGCAACAAGTTCTCTTCTTCTACTGTCAAGCACATCTATATTTACTACCCCATTCTTTTTCAAACAAATTAAAACTTGTTCCATTTTTCATATCACCTCCATATAATATTTTTAAAAACCTCCTTCAATAATAATATCTCTAAGTTTCTGTCTCCTGCACATTTTTAATATCAGTTTTTGTGTTTGTCTAAAAGCTTCAATATACTTCGTGAGTTTCTCATAATGCTCAGATGAAGTTGGGGACATAGATTGCCTGGTTTCTATCTCGCATTTATAATGAAGCGCTCTCCATACAAGTTTTTGTATAGCTTCTGGGTATTCCTCGATTTTTTCTGCGGCGTTGCATATATTGACTGTTATACATTTCGTAATTTCCACTGTTAAAGTAACTGGTGTTACTTTTTGCTCTACGACCTGCTCTAGATCCTTATGAACCAATATTTGCTTCGGTTTCATTTAATATCACCATATCCTTCATATTGCTCATTCATATTCATCGCAAAACAAAACGCCGCCTTTGGGTCTTGAGAATGTACAAGTATTCCTGTTCTCACAGTTTGTGCAAAGCCCTTTGAATTGAGGCTCAACCAGTTGCTGTGCAGCAGCTATACTGTGAGGACTCATGTGTCTCCTTTTCATTTTTTCCTCCTATTTTCCATAATTTTTCTGGGATTCCGCCCATAAGGCCATTCATATGCTTCACCACCATTTTATTCCCATGGCCAAACTGCCTTAGTCTTACTTTTTTTCATTTTTTCCTCCTATTTTCCATAATTTTTCTGGGATTCCGCCCAGCTCGTTCTTTCTTTCATAGCTTTGAGAATCCTCTTTTCAGCAAGTGTTTTTGCAATTTTTCTTGGAGTACACCCTGAATCAACATATCCCCTCATGACAAACTTAGTATTGGCAATAATTTTCGATTCAATCAATGAAAACGCTTCTTCTACAGTCATTCCCTTGTACTCTGCATAAGAACCAATGACACCACCAGCATTCGCTAAACAATCAGGCACAACAATCGTCCCTTTTTTAAAAAGCAAGTGCTCCGCATCTGGAGTGACTGCGTTATTTGCTCCTTCAACCACGAGCTTAACTTTTAAGTAAGGAGCAGTTTCAATTGTAAGAACATCGCCACAAGCACATGGAATAAAAACATCACAATCTACCTTGAGAATATCATCCCTTGGTATTACTTTGCTTTCTTCATAATTCTTTATCGATTGTTCCTCACAAGTTGCATAAGAATATTTCTCCGCCGTCTCTATATCTATCCCATCTTTGTTATAGATACAACCCCACAAGTCATTAATAGCAACTACTGTTGCTCCCTTCTTTGCTAAATATTTTGCAATTCCAATACCAACATTACCAAAACCCTGTATAGCCACTCTTACTTCCGATAGTTTTTCAGATAGTCCTATTTTATTGGAAATAATTTTTAGGCTTGTTTCAAGTGCGATACCTACACCAAAACCAGTAGTTCCTAATTCATGTGGAATGCCGCCCAGTTTCTTTGGTTTGCCTGTTGCTCCACGACGGTCACCAATAGTTTCAACAAATACTTCGATTTCCCTTTCTCCTACGTTCATATCAGGGGCAGCAATATATTTTTCTGGGACATAGGGAGCGATGAGTTTTGCGAATGCCTTCATCATTTTGATTTTATCTACTTTGAACGGGTTAGCTTGGATTCCTGATTTTGCACCACCAAATGGTATACCTGCGAGTGCACATTTCCAGGTCATGGCTCTTGCTAGTCGAAATACTTCGAATGGTGTTACTGTGGGGGAGATTCTAATTCCGCCTTTCCCAGGGCCTAAGCAGGTATTATCAATAACGAGGACACCTCGCATGTCAAGTTGAGGATCATATACTTGAACAACATTCTCTGGTCCCCACTTATCTAAAAAAGCAGGAACATTAACTGACTGTAACTCTTTTATACTGCCTTTAGATTCTTGGATTTGAATTGTCTTTTGAGCATTTTTGTCATTTTTTTTCATATTTTCTATCATTTCAATATTATATATACCTATAGGTTCTTAATAAAAGATATGTACATAAAAAGCAAAAATAGTGCCATTTATGCTATTATAATAAATTTAAAATGTGCAATAATGATTATCAAAGAATAATAAATTATCAAATATTGTTAACATTATATCAATAACTTATTGTAAAAAATGATACAAAATGTAAGAAAAAAGTATAAATAAGAATATTACATACTATGTTTTATGACTGATTTGCTAAATGATGAATTAAACCTAAAATTACTAAAACTCATTGTCTCAGGAAAAGGAGTTGATATTAATGTCAGTGAACTCGCAAAAAAACTTAGTAAACACAGAAATACTATTAAAGACAGAGTAAACCCACTGCTTGAACATAAGATAATACACAAACCACGATATCCGTTTCCCTATTTATTCAAAGAATTACCACTCATGGTTATTTCAAGACATAATTTTTTGCGAGATGAGAAAACAAAATATTTTATCGAATACGACGATCCCATCTTCGCTGCGTTTTTCTTCAAAGAAGAGGAATACAATACCATGATGATCTCCTTTCATAAAAATGTCTGTGAACATCAAGAATGGTATGAAAATGCAATAAAAGAAGAAAAAATTCCTTTTCGAGAAGAAGGATATCCCTCGCAAGTGCTTCACCTTGGAACTGGATGTTTTGTAAAATATAACCCTTCGATCTCAATCAAGTTAATCGAACAAAACTTCAAGGAAGGACGGCAAAAATCTATTCGAGGATATGAATTAGACGAATTATCCTTTGAAATATTAAAAAAACTCTTACGGGGAGAAGGTATACGTACGAATGAGAATTTTTTAGCGAAAGAACTTAAAGTCCACAGAAGAACAATCGAACGGCGAATAAACGCTCTTCATAAAGGAGGAATCGTAGGTAGACCTGTTTGTCGATTCCCCAGATTAATTTGTCCACCTGAATACATCTTAGTAAAGTCCCTGCTTGAAATTAAAAAACAACATGATCAGATCTTAAAGGCATTGAAAAGCGATCCACATATACCCTGGATGATCAAAGCAGTTACTGGAAGAGGAGGATATAACTTGGTGGTATTCAGCACGTTTTATAGGATAGAAGATCACTTGAAATGGCAAGAAGAGCTGGATCAACGGTTTCCCTCCTGTATCGGTGCGATAAAAGATGCGTATCTCTCCCCAACAATGACTTTTTCTATAGCTCCAGATTATGTATCATCGTGCATTATAAAAAATAGATTAAAGCAGGTCCATGGGAAAAAACTTGTAAAGATAATGAAATCCTAGAAAAGAGAGAATTTATTTTATATTAATCATTATTGTACAAACTATAGTAAGAACTTTATCATTTTTAGCACTATTTCCTACATTTTTGTACATATAACTTATCAATTACATTGGGAATATAGAAATTATCATATTCAACTAGCAGGAGGGAAAACAAATTAAAATAGCGATAAGTGCGACTGGAAGAGATAATGAATGCAATATAGACCCAATATTTCATAGATGCTCCTTCTTCTTAATTCTTGATACAAAAGTCAATACATTAAAGGTATTAGAGAATACAATAAAAGACCGTCCAAGTGAAATAGGAGCCACGGTAGGGCAAATAGTTGCAAATGAAGGGATAGAGGCTATAATAACTACGGATGTTGGACCTAAAGCATTTGAAATTTTTCAACAATATGGAATAAAGATTTATCAGGCAGAAGGTAAGGTAAAGGATGCTATCCGACAACTAGAAGATGGAAAACTATCGGAAATAACAAAACCAACAGAACCGAAGTATAATGCTTATACGCGTTGAGGTGAAACTTGATGAGATTAACACCAGAAAAATGGTTAGAAAAAATGGAAAAAGAAGGAAGGGCAGACGGAGTCTTTTTGATAATTCACGGAAAAGAATATACACCAAGGCAAATAGCCTCAATGGATTATAGGTTTTGGTTACAGGTTGTAAAATCAGTTTAATTTTATGACAATTAAAATTTTAATTACAGGTGGAACATTCGATAAGGAATATAGTGAGTTAACTGGTGAATTGTTTTTTAATAAAACACATGTACCTGAAATGTTAAGGTTAGGAAGATCTTGGTTGGATGTAAAAATTGTAACTATTATGATGTGCGATAGTTTGTATATGACAGGTTCAGATATCAAGGTTATATTAGAAGAATGTCAAAAATCTAAAGAAAACAAAATTCTGATTACACATGGCACAGATAAGATGGTAGAAACAGCAAAAATCTTGGGAAAAACTATCAAAGATAGAACTATAGTTCTAACAGGTGCCATAATACCTTATGCTTTTGGTAGTTCCGATGGTTTGTTTAATTTAGGTAGTGCCTTAGCTTTTGTACAAACATTACCTTGTGGAGTTTATATTACAATGAATGGGAAATATTTTCATTGTGACAATGTTAGAAAAAATAAACAAAATGATAATTTTGAGGAAATTACCATAAAAAATAGATAAAACTGTTAATTAAAGGTGAAGAGATTGTACAGTAAAAAATGAAAGTTAGTAAATTCTCAAATTCATCTTTGGATGAATTATTCATATCAATATACCATATTAACAAATAACTAAATACTAAACAAATGATCTGAAAATAGGATGAGAAAATGTATCAAAAAATTCCTGAATTTGAAGAACCTACTAATGATACAATAATTTGGCGATATGTAGATTTTACAAAGTTTATATCTTATTTGGATAGAAATGCATTATTCTTTGTTAGAAGTGATAAATTATTTGACATATATGAAGGGAAACATACTGAAGCAGATGTAAAACTATGGGGAGAAATATTAAAACCTAAGATAAAAATGAAACAAACAGAAATATACGATGAGTTTAGAAAATTTGTTAATTTAAGTAGTTGGCATATGAATGAAAATGAATCAGCGGCCATGTGGGAAATATGCCTCCAAAGTAATGAAGGTGTTGCCATACAATCAACCTTTAAACGATTAAAAGATAGTTTTATTCTTCATAAAGAAGATAAAATTCATATTGGTAAAGTAAAATATATTGATTATAAAAAGGACATTATCCCTGAAGGAAATATCTTTAATCCATTTCTATATAAACGCAAGGCCTTCGAACATGAAAGAGAGTTGAGAGCAGTTATTATGAAATTCGCTCCACAAGAGGAAACAATTGGAAAGCATATTTTGTATATTGATCCAAAATGGTTTGGAGTCCATGTTAAGACAGATTTAAATGCCTTAATCGATAAAATCGTTGTTTCTCCAAATGTTCCAGATTGGTTTATTGATTTAGTCAAATCTATTGTAAAAAAATATGAACTAAATAAAAAGGTAGAATCATCTGATTTATCTAAAGATCCACCGTAGTCCCTCCTCCACGACATGAATGTCGTGGCTTCCCCCCAGGGAGAAAAAACGCCTGACGACGTTTTAGTCTTAACTCTCCATGCGATTCATCCCACAACTTAAAAGTTGGGGATTTCTCGCTTGGATTCACGTTAAGATTGTTATTTGTTGTACAGTTTTGCACAACAAGTAATTAATGTATAAAGCCAAATATAACAAAAAGTTGATATCTCAAAAGTTATCTTATATAAATATAGGTGATGGAGCCCACCTTGACGTCCGCCATGACGTCTCTGCCATGACGCCCGCCAGAACCGCTCAATAATGAGCTGATGGTCCCCCTACAATTGAATGTAGGTGAATAAGTCTATGGTTGATAATATAAAAGGGCGGGTTTTTGATGCGGTTTTTGAATTATATATTGTGGAGGGGATATTATGAAAAGATTTTTGGGTCATTATTGTAAAATTGTGTATAAAATTGCAGGTGATCAAAAAAAAGCTCTTACGGGAGAAATATTAGATTTTAACAATGCAGGTTTTATTCTCATTGAAAACCAAGATGGTGTACATTGCCTTAATACACGTAGGATAATTACAATCAAACCTCAAGAAAAAACTATGGGTGAAGAGTTATGAGTTTTATTAATAGATTAGAAAGAAATATTAAAAAGTTAGAGAAAAACATTGAACAAGAATATGAGAAAATCCAAAAACTCAGAGAGAAATGTTAAAATCATAAGATTACCAAGGAAGAGTTTAACGTTAAAAAAAGACATATTGAAGAGAAGATTAGGGCAATGGATTCCCGTATGAGGGTTTTACAAGGAGGGAGGACAAAAGAGAAAAGGCATTTGGAAGAAAAAGCTGATGAGAAACATAGGGAGAAAGAAGAGAAAGCTGAGAAAAAAGGTGAAGAGAAAAGACGAGGTCTCAGTATGTGCCATTGTTGCAGTAGAGCAAGTCTTAATGCATAATGAGACTAAAAAATTGAAAGATATGATAAAGATGTATGCACCGTATATGGAGTTTCCTGATGAATAAATATGAAGAATTTGTGATTTTGGAGCGAAAATAACAATTATTTTATTATTTTCTAGCATTTTTGATAATTCTGTATTGGTTTTTAGCCCATTTACACCAAATTTTTACCAATATAAAATGTTTTTATTTGGTTTAATACCCTTAAGTATATGAAAATTACCAATAAATTTAAATATGTGTAACGCTAAATAAGTATAGGTGACAGTCAATATGGGCGAAGAAGA
This sequence comes from Thermoplasmatota archaeon, assembly GCA_030616985.1. Classification (GTDB taxonomy): domain Archaea; phylum Thermoplasmatota; class E2; order DHVEG-1; family DHVEG-1; genus JAUWWG01. The sequence continues at coordinate 289 of JAUWWG010000027.1, read as the reverse complement.
AAAAGAAGAAACAAAATTGATGCAAAAAAGAGCCTATGAAAGAGAAAAAAGACTTCAGAAATATCTTGAAAGAAAACATAGAAGCAGCCAGAAAAAAAAGGAGAAGAAAAATGGTTAGCACAAAAAGTGCGAGAGAAATATTGAAAGAGAGTGAAATAAAAAACAGGTTCAAAGAATGTTTTAAAAAGTGTTCATTAGGAAGAATACAGCTTAGAAAATGCGTGGACAATGCTATGAATGCAGCCCTCACCAAAGAAGAAATTTTAGCTATAGCAAATGAAATACCTCG
>JAUWWG010000119.1 GCA_030616985.1 Thermoplasmatota archaeon | reverse complement strand
TTTTCTCATTAACTATTGCGGTATATCCCCAAATCGTTTTATCTTCTTCCAATTTCTTTATAATTCTCCATACTTTCTGCCTTGAGCAACCACATTTCTTAGCTATAGATCCTATGTCTTCTTTTCCATTTTTTTGTAGCTCAGCAATAACCTTCAATTCATCTCCATAAATTTGTTCCTCATTACTTTTAGCCATGTTGATTCCCCTATATTGAAATTTATAACATTTGTTACTATATAAAGTTTTTTTTGTATTTATTATTATATAATGGAAACTTATATAGACTATTACTAATAAAATTACTAATAAATAATATTTATGAACCGCACACGAATGGTATTGCTCTAAAATGAAAGAAAACAGGCTATTTGTGCTTATCTTTGTGTTTTATTCAGAAAACATTGATATCCTTAAGAACATTCATCGCATCAACCATATCATCATTAACAGGGTTACCATCAAGAGCAAGAGAACACGCATCATCACTCAAGGCAAGTTTATGATTCATCTCAATTGTTTTATAAGAGGCTACACCTGGGAGGAATGATTTACGCCCACCAGTATAACCCGCGAAATAATGAGGCTCCACACTACCAATAACAAGAACATTACCATACTCAGGAATCAGTTTATTAATGTACATCTCAGTACCATTTTTTGACTTACCAAGATAAGTCATATCCTCATCTTTCCGAGTGTCATGAGCGTACAATTTTCTTCTGAAAACCTCATAGGTATCCCCAAGAATAAACCGGTACTCTTCTTCAGTTGGAGCACGATGGACACCAGTGGCGATAAGGAATTTTACATCTGGATGAGATGAAAGAACAGGAAGAAGATAACTTAGAATTTTAGAGGTAGGAGTTGGTCTAGTTGCATCGTTGATAATAACAAGCAGTTTATCGGTATCATTAGCAAATTCATCATAGGATTCAAAGCCAATCGGATTCTCCAAGGCTTCTTCAATTAATTTATCCTCGTCTTTAATTGATACTTTATTAGGAACAAGAATCTCATAAGGATCAGGAATGTCGACTTTGATGTTTCCTTTTTCATAAGGAATGTCAATTTTCATTTAACTCCCTCAAAACTGGTATCGTGAATACCAAATCACCTAATATATTTATACCAAAAATTTTTATGTTGTTCCCATTACTCAACTTTTATAATTTCAGAACGAAGATGGGAAGATAGAAGTTGGCTTTGATATGGAAAGGCGATTAGTTGTTGTCGATGTTCTTGGAACTTTGGATGAATGCAGATTTACTTATGATGGACTTCCTGTCAGCAAAGAATTAGCAAGAATTTACTATCGCAATACAGAATGGTATACGGCTGTAAATGAAGCGAAGAAAAAGGACAGGCAACACTGGAGGGAAATATGCAAGCTAAGTCCTCAACAGTTACCTGAAAAATTAAAAACGGTCATCTCACAAATATATTGCGCTGTCACTAATGAAATCACGCAGAAAGAATGGTTTGAAGGTGTGCCTTCTTTAGAAGAGACTCTAAAGGAAATAAAAGAGATTCTTTCGCCAAGAGAGGTAAAATTATAATAGATTTTTGGTTTAACGATGAGCCGCGGCATATCATAAATTTGTGTATTTAATCTTAAATATGCCCTAAAGATTATAAGAAGTGGAGAATTTATAATGTTCCAGAATAAATTAATAGAAACAGATTGCGGAGTTGTAGGTGGAGGGCTAGCAGGATGCACTACAGCATTAGAACTGGCAGATGCTGATAAGAAAGTAGAGTTATTTGTTAAAAATAGATTGGTTGAGAATTGTAACAGCTATCTAATCGCTGGAGGTTTAGCAGCAGTTCAATTACCAGATAAGACATTAAATAACGACTCTGTGAATTTCCATATAGAAGACACATTAAAAGCAGGAAAAAAACTTAATGATGTTAAAATTGTTAAGTACTGTGCAGAACATTTTTTTACAGATGCCATACAATATCTAATTGACAAGGGTGTTAAATTTGACAAGAATAATGGAAGTTTTGATTTAAATAGAGAAGGAGGGCATTCTAAAAATAGAGTATTTCATGTAAGTGACATTACTGGCATGAAAATCATGGAGACACTGGGAAAACTTGTCAGGAATCATCCAAATATAAAGGTCCATGAAAATCATATGGTAATTGATTTAATAACAAAAAATAAAATCGAAAAATCTAAAGGAAAAGATGTCTGCCTTGGCTTTTATGTCTATGATATAGAAGCAGAATTTGTGAGAACTGTTCAATGCAAAGCCACCTTTATCGCTACAGGGGGATTAGGAAAGGTTTTTTTATACACGTCAAACACAGACACAAGCACAGGTGATGGTTTTGCTATGTGTTATAGGGTAGGACTTCCCCTTGCAAACATGGAGTTCATACAATTTCACCCCACTGTATTTTATGACGTGCTTGCTGTTACTGAGGGTGAAAGAAGATTTCTGCTTACAGAAGCTCTAAGAGGCGCAGGAGCCATATTAAAACTTTATAAGGATCACGGAGAAGATTTTGTTTTCAAATATGATCCGCTAGGTTCAAAAGCGACGAGAGATGTTGTCGTCCTGATTGAGGATATAGAAATGAGGAAACATGGCTCAAACCATGTTTGGCTTGATTGCACCAAAATAAACAAGGATAAATTAAAAAGCAATTTTAAAAACTCTTATGACTTCTGCCTGAGCAAGGGAATAGATATAACAAAAGAACCTGTACCTGTAGTTTATGCAGAACATTACTCTAATGGAGGAGTATTGGTTAATTCTAACAGTGAAACTGAAATAAGAGGGTGCTATGTTCTCGGGGAAACTGCTTATACGGGATTGCATGGGGCTACAAGACTTGCAAGCAGTTCTGGGCCTGAGTGTGTTTTATTTGCAAGACTTGCAGCTAAACATTTTTTATTAAATTCAGATGATGTCCCCTCATTAAAGGTTCCCTTATGGCAGAGTGGAGAAACGGTAGAATCAAAAGATCAGATAACTGTTGATTATTATTGGGAGGTTATAAGAAGAACAATGAACTCCCTGTGTGGCATGTCAAGAAATGAAGAAAGATTGATTGCGGCTAAAGAATTAATAGAATCTCTTCACAATAGCATAAATAGTTTTTATTGGAATTATCGGGTAAGCAAAGATTTCTTGGAAGTCAGGAATATCGCAGATGTTGCCAGCATAATTGTTGAAAGTGCCCTGGCAAGAAAAGAGAGCCGAGGTTGTCACTTTAGAGAAGATTTTCCCAAGACAAATAATAGAAAGTACCTTGGCTTGATAATATCCAAGAAAGAAAATAAACCTTATATTCTAAAACTAAGAGAAGTAAATTAAAGGAGATAACAAGTGATGTGACTACATTGCTGAGGGAGTTGCTTGGATGAGAGTGCTATTCGTTACAGACTTGCATGGAAGTAAGTGGAAATATGAACGGCTATTCAAAGTAGCAAAAGATTTTCGGGCAGACGTAGTCATCAATGGCGGTGATATGCTACCTGGAAAGTAATGATTTATTCAGACAAGACAAATTCATTAACGGCTACCTTGATGATCATTTTGCACGATTTGACTCTGCTGGGATTTATTATCTCTGTTACTTGGGTAACGATGATCTTAGAATCTTTGACAAACTGTTTGAGGAAACCTGTAATAAGTATTCCTTTGTAGTCTGTTTGACACAACGTAAATTCGAAGTTGGAGGTTACAAATTTGTAGGTATGAACTGGGTAGTTGATTATCCATTTCGACTCAAGGATAGATGCAGAATGGACACAGACGATTACATGTTCCAAGAACAGTTCGGAAAAGGACTATTATCTACACCAAATGGATGGCAAGAAATAGATGACTGGTTTACATATGCTAAAACACTTCCAACGATAGAAGAAGAACTTAATCAACTGGTATGCCCGAAGGATATGGCAAAGAGTGTGTATGTAATCCACATGCCTCCAAACAGGCTATGATTGGATAAATGTTATAACGGCGAAGAAGTAGGGTCAAAGGTGACTTACAGCTTTTTGACGAAGTATCAGCCAAAACTCTCGCTTCATGGTCATATCCATGAGTCTCCTGATGTTACAAATCGATGGTATGCAAAACTCGGTAGGACAATATGCATTCAACCTGGTCAACTTAATGAGTTCACCTATGTCACAATTGACTTGTCAACCATGAAATTTGATAGAATCAAGGATACGCAAGGATCTAAGAAAGTTGAGGGATGAGATAGATATGAACAAATTGGCCAAATACCAAGTTTAACCTGGTTAAATAAGTTTTTTATCTATTGAAATTTTACTAAGAAAACTATTATATCTCAACTAGATACAGGTTCCTGAAAATAAACCCTTTCCCCCCCAGTGAAAATCGGGTTTGGCGGTAAATTATGGCTCAATCTCACTCTAAAATTGTGAAAATAATTGCAAAAAGAGATTTGAATACTTTTGTAAACAATTTGATCAAAGATAAAAAACACAATGTTGTTGGTGTTAAGACAAAGGGAATAAAGTTTGTTTTTGGCCCACTTGAAAATGCAAGTGAGCTTCGATTGGATTATGATGTTACAATATTACCTCCAAAAAAATATTTTCTTCCACCGTGTGAAACTCTAATGGATTTCAATCTAAATAAGCCGTTTAATGTTAAAGAAAGCGATGTTGCAAAACCAAGAATCATTATAGGGGTACATCCTTATGATATCATAGCATTAGAGCAGACTGATGAGCTTTATCTTGATTCTCAAAAAGATGATTTTTACAAAAAACGAAGAGATAATACAATTATTATCGGCGTTGACATTCAGAAAGTTTCCGAGAAATCTTTTGCTGCTAGTATGAAAACACATGTTACTGATTCAGGTTTTGACTTAATGTTTACATATCTTGATGATAGCTATGCGGTAACTATCGGTTCTGAAAAGGGTAAAACGCTTCTTGAAAAATATGGCAAAACTAAACCTGCAGCGGAATCTGATATTAAAAAAATTAGTGAGATTCGAAAGAATATAGCTTTGCAGTTTAAGAAAAAACTGAACGTTGATAAAGAACAATGGTCAAATGTTCTTGTTGCTAATTATGATCATCCTATTTGGGAAAAGAGATCTCAGAAGTGTATGGAATGTGGTAGTTGCACTATGGTGTGTCCCACTTGTTTTTGCTATGATGTAAAAGACGAGGTTTCTATTAATCTCAAAAACGGTAGTAGGGTTCGTACCTGGGATGGTTGTCTTCTACGCGATTTCACATTGATTGGTAGTGGTGAGGTTTTCCGTGATGATATTAGTAAAAGGTATCGTCATCGATTCTATAGAAAAGGGAATTATCTTCCTGAACGTTATGGTTTTGTTGCCTGTGTAGGGTGCGGTCGTTGTGGTATTGCCTGTCTGCCCGATATTGCTGATCCTTGTGATGTGATAAATGATCTTTCTCATTTTGAACGATCTGATGACACTGGTAAATTTTTTATTAAACAAAAAACTGAGGTTGCTGAGAAAGGCGTTATTCATATTCCTCGTATTGCGACTATTAAACGAATGGAGCAATTGACTGAGCATGAGATACTTTTTGAAATTGAGTTTGATGATAAGGAACCATTGGGTCATAAACCTGGTCAATTTGTTGAGGTTTCTATTTTTGGTATTGGTGAAGCTCCTATTTCTGTTTCGTCAGGTCCCGGTAGTTCTTCTTCGTTTGAAATTGTTGTTCGTAGAGTCGGAAATGTAACAAGTAGGTTTTTCAAAATGAAACCTGGTGATAAACTTGGAATACGTGGTCCTTTTGGCAATGGATTTGATGTTAAATCATTTGAAAAAAAACATCTATTATTATCTGCTGGGGGTATTGGAATTGTACCGATGCGTTCACTAATCCAATATGTTGTTGACGGTGAGAACCGGAAAAAATACAAGGATATTGCTATTCTTTATGGTGCTAAGCAACCCAGTGAGGCACTTTTTATGGAAGAATTTAAAGATTGGTGTAAGATCGATGACGTGAAATGTGAACTTACTGTTGATCAATGTGTTGAGGGGGATTGTTGGACGGGTTGCACTGGTTTAATTACTACACTTTATGCAAAGATTAAGCTTGATAGATATGACTCAGAAAATACAATAGCTGTTGTCATTGGACCATCTATTATGTACAGATATGTTATCAAATGTTTAGAGACTTTGGGTATTCCAGATGAGAATATTTTTGTTTCTCTTGAGCGACGTATGAAATGCGGTGTTGGTAAATGTGGTCATTGTCAAATTAATGGTGTATATGTGTGTAGGGAGGGACCCGTGTTCAACTACAACGATATCAAGGATCTACCGGAGGCGTTTGAATGAAACCACGTGTAGCATTTTTTGATTTTTCAAGCTGCGAAGGTTGTCAACTTCAAATTGCAAATCTTGAAGAGGAAATTCTTGATCTTATTGAGATTGTTGATATTGTGAGTTTCAGAGAGATAATGAAAGAACATTCTGATGTATATGATATCGCTGTTATTGAAGGATCTATTATGCGACCTATGGATGAGCAAAGATTACGTAAAATCAGAAGTCGTTGTAAACTATTAATAGCTCTAGGCGCCTGTGCCACAATTGGCGGAATTAATAAAACCCGTAATCAATGGCCTACTGAGGATGTAATAAAAGAAGTCTATAAGGATGCAGATATCAAAGATAATGAATTTTTTAATGCGTTTCAAACAAAAGCTGTAAATGAAGTAATTCCTGTGAATTATTACATTCATGGATGTCCAATTAATCGTGATGAGTTTAAACATGTTATAACATCATTGGCACTTGGTAAAAAACCAGTGATTCCAACTTATCCAGTTTGTGTTGAATGTAAAAAGAATGAAAATGTTTGTTTATTTGAACTTGGGAAGTATTGTCTTGGACCAATTACTAGAGCGGGCTGTGCTGCTATTTGCCCTACAAATGGAAGTGCTTGTGATGGATGCCGAGGAATACTTAGTAAACCAGATGTTGAATGCGTCATGGAAATACTTCAGAGATATGATTTAACCTATGAAGAACTAAA
>JAUWWG010000101.1 GCA_030616985.1 Thermoplasmatota archaeon | reverse complement strand
CTACCACACTGCCTGTGTCAACCTTCATAACCTGATCTGGCTTAAGATCAAACTCGACAAAATCACCACAAGCATGAATAAACACTGTACCAGTTCCTGACAATTTTTCAAGTATGAATCCCTCTCCGCCGAAAAACGCTGCTCCAAGTCTCTTCTGAAAAGCTATACTCATATCAACTGAATCCTCAGCTACAAGGAAAGCGTCCTTCTGAACGAGAAATTCTTTGCCTGTTGATAGCTCTACCGGTTTTATTGTACCAGGAGCGTTACCACCAAAAGATACAAGAGCTGTTCCTCCTGCAGATGTAAACTCAGTGAGAAATATTGTCTCCCCAGCAAATTTCCTCCCTATTCCCTTCAAAAGCCCTCCTCTCATTTTTGCTTCCATATTAATATTTGCGCTCATATAAACCATTGAGCCCGCTTCAGCAAAGATTTTTTCACCAGGATCTATTTGAAGAGTTACCAGCTGTAAATTATCTCCCGATATCTTATATTCCATTTACATCACCCAAATCTATATCTCTCCTGCAATGTTTTGTTTGCACTAAAAACTTTTTCATAACTTTTTAGTAAGATATTTTGACAACATCGAAAGTTTATAATTGGTTACAGTATTTCCATGCATGGTGAAAAAACTCAAGGCTATCTGGGAACTTATGCGATTGGAGCATGGAGTGATGATTGCTATTGCGGTACTTATCGGATCCTTGATAGCAGCCAGAACATTTCCTGCTTTTGATAAGTTCATATTAACCTTTTTTACCGTTCTGTTTCTTGAAGCAAGCACGTTTGCTTTAAATGACTATTATGATCTTGAAATTGACAAAAAAAATAAGAGAGTTGATAGACCGCTAGTAAGGGGAGATATATCTAAGAATACTGCGCTATATTTGTTTTTTATATTATTTCCACTAGGTATTGCTTGCTCATATTTTGTCAATCTCACTTGTTTTATTATTGCCCTTATTACAGCACTTTTTGCAATACTTTACGATGTTGCACTAAAAAAGATTAAGCTCCTAGGAAACTTCTTTATTGCATATACCATGGCCATTCCATTTGTTTTTGGAGCAGCATCGGTACTTACAGGAACTACTTTTGTAATTGACTTACCTCCTGCAATTTTTATCATAGCACTGATAGCTTTTCTTACTGGTGCTGGCAGAGAAATAATGAAAGATGTCATGGATTTTGAAGGGGATAAAGAAGAAGGCGTTAGATCATTTCCCAGATATATTGGAATTCGCAAATCAAATATGATTTCCGCCTTCTTTTACATAATTGCTATCGCTCTCAGTTTCCTCCCCTTTTTTATGAGTTGCTATGATGTTTATTATCAAAATTATTACTATTTTTCATTCGTCATGGTGACGGATACCATGCTTCTTTCAACGTCTTTACAATTGATTTTTAAGAAACAAATTAACATGAGATTTTATAGAAAATTTACTCTAGTGGCTATATTCTTTGGTCTTATTGCCTTCTTGGTTGGGGTGTTTATTCGATGAGGTGAAAAGATATGTTTCAAAATGATTTTGTAGGAATCGCATTTGTTTATATCTACGTTATTCTTCTCCTTATTTTTACTGAAAAAATTCTTTCAAAAAAGTATCCTAGGACCAGCAGAAAAATCCTTCACATTATGACGGGTAATATCGCTTTTATACTGCCAATTTTCCAAACAAGAGAAATGATGGCATTTTTAGCGGCGGGACCATTTATTCTTTTTACTTTCTTGATGAGTTCCCATTCTCCCATTAAATCCGTGAGAGGTAAAACATCTGAAGCAGGTCATGGCCTAGGACTTGTATATTATGCTATAGCTTGGGCCGTTCTGGCATACATCTTTTTTGATACTAAGGAAGTAATTGCAATAGGCATACTTGCTATGTCGTATGGTGATGGTCTTGCTTCGCTCATTGGCATTAAATTCGGTAAGAAAAAATATCAAATTTTTGAAGATGTGAAAAGTTATGTCGGATCTTATGCAATGTTTACTTTTACGTTTATTATGATGATTATTGCCTTGCTATTCTATGGGAAACTTTCTCTGAATTATGAGACATTGTTCTTACTGTTGTGTATTGCAGGCATTTCGGCAATTGTTGAGGGTGTGACCCCTAGAGGTCTGGATAACCTTTCAGTTCCTTTTGTAGCGGCTATATTGTACTTTCTTTTGATGGTAATGTGAATTGAATGCGTCTGATAATTGTTGATGGACTTGACGGTGTTGGTAAAGATACTCATGCCAAATTAATTAAAGATAGATATGAGGGAATGGGCGAAAAGGTAGTCCTTAGATCTCATCCAGAATCTGATAATTTTTTTGGGAAAAAAGCAAAGAAAGCACTGCTTGGTAAAGGAAAAATCAACAAATTGAAAGCATCTGTTTTCTATATGGTAGATGTTCTGTGTTCAATCAAAAAATACTACGGAAAAAAAGAGTATGATACGCTTATCATTGTACGCTATCTTATGGGAACGGCTTATCTTCCTCAACGATTGGCAAAAATAGCTTATGATATATTTGAGAATTTCGTTCCCACGTCTGATTATATGTTTTTCCTTGATGCATCTCCCACAAAGCTTCTAAAACGTTTTGAAGAGCGGGATGAACTGGAAATGTTTGAAACGCTTGATGAGCTTGTGAAGGTTAGAAAGAAAGCTCTCCTTCTGGCAGAGAGTTGGAATATTATTGACACTACGGGCACCGTTGAAGCGACTTTTTCCCATATCGAGAACGTATTGGAAAAGATTGATAACAAAACATAATTTTTATCATTTTTTATCTTACAAGGATGTTAGTAACAATAATATAAAAAACATTATATACTAATACATACATTATAAAACATTGGACGGGGGAGTAATCCTATTTTTTCCCATCTTTCCTCACCACCTTCACGCTTCCCCCTCCGACTTTCACATTAAATTTTTAAGACATGATGTTCTCTAGATATAAAAAGTGTCCAACCTTGTTATGTTTAGAATGTGCTATCTATCCATATCTAGAATATCTCAATCCCATTTGAAATTTACTTTTCATTTAACTTTAAATTAAGATAATTTTATGCTTTTGTTATGAGTGGACAGGTTGACTTTTGGTGTGTTAGAATTTATATGGCAGAATTTACATCAAATAGAAAATAATCGGAACATTTAAGTTAGAATGAAGGTTTTGAAATTGTGGATTGGGGAGAAATTTGTCTGAGTATGATATTAATATCAAAAGGTTACTTAAGGAGGGTGAAAAGGGCAATATTAAAACAGAGATTTGGGCTGAAATAACTAATAGAAGTACCTGTGAAACTATAAATAGGCGGATATGGTGGGAGGATGACGATGGTGTTTTTCATGATGAGGCACCGGATTTACCTATAGAACTACGAGGAGATGTAGATAATGCATGGATTGAAAAAAGTAGGAAATGGTAACATATTGATAAACATCACTTGAAAAGGCGGTTATGAAATTGTAGATTTGAATGGAGGAAAAGAAGAATATGTTTGAGTGGGTTAATGCTAAACTAGGAGTAGCCATTTTGGTCGCAATAGTAATTATAATCGCTATTGTAGTGTTTTTTCACATTAATAGCATGTAGGACAGATTAAACCTTTCTCAGCAGAGTTTACACACATAGAACAATCTTATTAAGAAATAGTTGTTTTGAAATTGTATATTCAGAGGAGATAGAATATGACAAATCAAAATGAAAATAAATTAAAGATTGAGAATGGTTTTGAAACAAAAAATTATGCTTTTGAAATTTTGAAAATGTTATTGAAAAGTGAAATTGGTGAAGAAGTTGAAATTGATTTTTTAGGAAAAAACTGTGTCTATAAAAGAGTTAAATAAATAATTGTTCTTTTAAAAGACGATTATGAAATTGTGGATTTGAATGGGAGAAAGAAGGGGATTATAGAACAAAAAAAGATATAATTTATCTCATCAAATTTTTTTACATATGTATTCCAATACAGATTCAAATATCGCCCGGCCATCACCAGAATCATCATTTAAACCGGTACTGGTCCAATCGGGATGTTGATGTCTGTAAAAAGTTCTCTCTGGATGAGGCATCATGCCAAACACATTACCCTGAGAGTTACATATACCTGCTATATTTGAGATAGATCCATTGGGATTCCATGGATATCCTGCATAGTTACCATCTGGATCAACATAACGAAATACAATTTGATCGTTTTCCTCTAATGCATCTAGGCATTTCTTCTGTTTGTTCAAAGGAAATAATAGTTTCCCTTCTGCATGGGCACTGGGGATTAATCTAATGTCATTTTTTGGAATTTTTGAGCTAAAAACGCATTTGCCATTGTTTTCATGCTTGAGTAAAGTAGGTCTACATTCGAATCTATTAGAATCATTGATATTCAGACAAGCTTCAGGAGATGAACTGACAATGTTGTCTATTCCAGGTAGCAATCCAAGTTCTGTTAATACTTGAAAACCATTACATATGCCAAGTATTGGATACTCTTGTTTTACAAACTCTACTAATTTTTTTTGTAGCTTGCTTTTTATTCTAGCCGCAAAAATTGCCCCTGCTCTGATATAATCGCCAGCAGAGAAGCCTCCTGGTATCATTAGACATTGGTAATCGAAGATGTCTCTTTTCTCATCTTGGTTACAGTCTATATTTAATAATTGTTTTAGATGCACAAACTCCGGATTTGCTCCTAATCTTTTGAATGCATCATGTGATTCCTGTTCGCAGTTTGTTCCTTCTATGCGGAGTATAGCTATTTTCACGTCCTTTGTTTTCACTTTTTCACCCAAAGCGGTACGGTGTAATAGCCTCTCTATTATTTCTTTTTTTATGAACTGATGTGATTAGAGGCGTCACCAGTACCTGATTTCACAATATTTATATACACCCCCTATAATTACATGTAATTAAATATAATGATATATAACTATATTTAATTAGGTGTTATTATGACAGAAGAAAAAGAAGGGAAAAAATATACGACAATATCTATACCGACACCGCTCGCAGAAAAAATAAAAAAGCGAATTGAAGGAACAGGGTTTAACTCTCTTTCTTCCTATGTAACCTATGTACTCAGAGAGGTCATATCCGGTATAGAAGAGGAAAGTGAAGAAGCGTTCAGCAAAGAAGATGAAGAAAAAGTCAAAGATCGGTTAAGGGCGTTGGGATATCTGGATTGAGGGAAGAATATGTCAAAACCACACGGAGGAAAATTAATAAACAGACTTGTTAAAAAAGAGTCATCAGACGTAGCCGAACTTCCTAAGCTTGAAATAAATACAGATCTTTCAGAAGATGTACTTAACATTTCAAAAGGGGTGTTTTCACCATTAGAGGGATTCCTGTATGACAATGATCTTGAAAGTGTTGTCAAAGAAAAAAGATTAGCAGATGATACGCCATGGACAATACCAATACTGTTGGATTTCGATAAACAAGATATAAAAGATCTAAAAGAGGGAGATGCTGTATTACTTACAAACAAAGAAAACGGTGTACTTGCGCAACTAGATATAGATGAAATTTACACATATGACAAAAAAACATTGGCACAGGCAATATACCACACAAAAGATACGGACCACCCCGGAGTTGCTAATGTTTATAATATGAAACAACTTCTAATCGGTGGAAAAATCACTCTTCTAGACTGTAAAATTAGACAGTTCGATAATTATAATCTTTCACCAAGAGAAACACGCTTTTTATTCAAAGAAAAAGGATGGAGAGAAATCGTAGCATTTCAAACACGTAACCCACCACACATAGGCCATGAATATGTCCAAAAAACAGCTCTTACTTTTGTCGATGGTGTACTTATCAATCCAATTATTGGAAGGAAAAAAGTAGGGGATTTCAAAGATGAAGTGATCCTCTCCTCATATGAGACATTGATGAAGCATTATTATCTCAAAGAACGTGCGGTGATGTCTATTCTAAGAACTTCTATGAAGTATGCTGGTCCCCGTGAAGCGATTCATCATGCCATCATGCGTAAAAACTTCGGCTGCACGCATTTTATTGTAGGGAGGGATCATGCTGGAGTTGGCAACTATTATGGTCCTTATGATGCTCACGATATATTCTCAGAATTTCCAGATCTGGGTATAATTCCTGTTTTCTTCAGATCTTTCTCTAGATGTACGAAATGTGATAGTGTTGTCAACGATAAAATCTGTCCACATGATCAAAAATATCATATTAATTTCAGCGGCAAAAAAATAAGAGAACTCCTAACAAATGGGGAGATACCTTCGGAAGATATGATGCGAAAAGAAGTAGCAGAAACGATTTTGAGGTTTGATAAACCCTTCGTGGAATAGGGATACACTATGTTAGAAGAACTACAGGGTAAAGGTCTTTTGATACATCACTGGGATGCTGATGGCATATGCTCTTCACGCCTCTTGTTAGAATATCTGGCTGATAGAGATATGACTAATAAAACACCCGAACTTGGTAATTACTTTCTTACTGAAAAAGAACTTGCCGATTACTCAAACTATGATTTTGTTATTGTTGCCGATATGGCTCTCCCGGAGGAAAACATTCTCAGATTGGCAAAAAATGCAAAGATAATGATATTTGACCATCATCTTGGAAAGGAGATAAAAGAAGTTTTTCATCATAATCCAGTCATAAAAGGAGAAAATCCTGATGAATATCCTTCTGCTAGCTGGATTGTCAACGATTTTCTTGGAAATCCTGTAAATCTGTTTTCGCTACTTGGTGTGGTTGGAGATCATGAGCAAAAGATCAAGAACAACACGTTGTTTTCTAAAATCCTATTGGATTTCTGTCAGGATAGTAATCTTGAATTTGATGATCTATTAAAGGCGGTTTATCTGCTAGATTCTAACTATAAACTAGGTGATAAAAAAGCAGTGGAAACTGCACCTCAGCTTCTCCTCAGTTACAAGTCTGCTGATGATATTCTAGATAATGATCAATGGAATAAAAATTTCACAATGCTTAACAAGGAAATTACAAAACAACTTGAAAAAACTGCGGATGAGGTGCAAGGTATTATTTTGAAGAAAATAGACACTCCGTATAATATTATTTCAACAATAACGCGAAAAGTTGCATGGGAGAATGGGAAAAACACTTTGGTAATAAATACAGGTTTCTTTGATGATAAGGATCAGGTTTATGTTAGAAGCAGTAAAAATTTGGAACATATGATACAGCGAGGAAAATCTCTAGGGTTTAAATGCGGAGGCAAAAGAGAGGTTCTTGGCGCAATATTACCAAAGGATAAAACTGACTCATTTGTTGAGGAAATAATGGAGTTTCTGACTAAAAATTAAAAAGGAGATGATTATAAATATGAAAGAGCAAAAAGCAACAAACGTCGTATGGCATGATCATGCAGTAGAGCGGGAAAAACGTGAACAACTACTAAAACAAAAAGGAGTTGTTTTATGGTTCACCGGGCTTTCTGGTAGTGGAAAATCAACAGTTGCAAACGAGGTTGCGCACAAGCTACATGAAAGGGAGAAGCTTGCCTATATACTTGATGGAGACAATATCCGTCACGGATTAAACAAAGATCTTGGATTTTCTCCAGAAGATAGAAAAGAAAACATTCGGAGAATATCTGAAGTGGCAAACCTTTTTGCAGATGCAGGTTTGATTACCATAACTGCGTTTATTTCTCCATATGCAAAAGATAGAAATTTCTGCAGAGAATTGGCCGGAGAAGGCAGATTTCTTGAGATATATGCAAAGGCATCTCTTGAAACCTGCGAAAAAAGGGATCCAAAAGGTATGTATAAAAAGGCAAGAGCTGGCGAAATAAAAGAGTTTACTGGTATTAATGCTCCATATGAGGAACCAGAAAACCCTGAATTAATAACTGATACAGATAAAGAAACTGTAGAAGAAAGCGCAGAAAAGGTACTGAAAAAATTGGAAGAATTGGGATTTATATAGATATGTAGGAAATATGAGTTTAAATAAAAATATTAACTATATTGTATCTGGACTAGAGCGTTCTGGAACATCCATGCTTATGCAGATATTGCATGTCGGTGGATTTCCGGTTTCCTTTGACGATTCCCGACTATCTGATCAGAGCAATCCGAAGGGCTACTATGAACTAGCTGGAGGAAAAATAATAAATAAACTCATGGATGGAACATTTCCATTGGAAGATTGCAAGGGAAAATTCG
>JAUWWG010000029.1 GCA_030616985.1 Thermoplasmatota archaeon | reverse complement strand
TGGCTTCTCAGATGCGTCTATTTTGTTAAGAACGGAATGACCATATCTCGTGAACTTACAAATATCATCGATCTTGTTTTGCTCTATCTTCTTGATGAAGTATTGAATGTCTGCTCCTGCTATAAACACCCTGCCGGCTCCCTCTAGAACAATTGCTTTAACATCTGGATTGTTATTTGCTGCGGTGAACTGTTCATCTAGTTGACGGATGACCTCCTCATTTATTGCGTTCAAAGCCTCAGGTCGGTTGATGAGGATCCTCGCAATATTACCCTTAATATCAAGATTGACCCAGTTGAAGCTCCATGGTTCTTTATTTTCGTAGTGCTGTCTTAAAATAACAGGCATCTTCAACATTGGATAATTTTCAATGAACTTTGTAACAATATCATATGAACGGTCAATTCCATGCTTATTCATCATTTCAAATGGACCCCTTCGCCATCTAAGCCCTACCTTGGCACCTCTATCTATGTCCTCAATGCTGGACACACCTTCTTCAGCTAGTGTACAAGCAACTGTAAAAACTGCACCGAGGAGACGTTCTTCAACTGCCTCAGCTTTTGAAGGATCAACTTCTCCACTCATATCCCATTGCTCTTGTTTCTCAAACCGTTCCTTTAATCGATTACTAGACATGTAGAAATCACCTAGTTTATTTCCAAGACCTACTGTAGAGTGATATGCAATAGGAATGCCCGTTACATTCATCAATTCAAATGGCCCCATAGGTATTTTGAATACCTTTTTTGTAGTGTCATCTATTGTAGGAACGTTAGCTACACCTTCCTCAAGAAGTCTAGTAGCTTCGTTTAGCCATGGAACGAAAAAACGGTTCACTACAAATCCGGGTGCATCTGTGACATGTATAGCTGTTTTACCTATCATCTTAGAAAAAATGTCAGCTAAAGAAACTGTATTTCCGCTTGTGTTTTTACCGGGTATAATTTCAAGTAAACGGTTCTTTGCAGGATGGTAGAAGAAATGAAGACCAACAAATCTATCATTACGATTTATCGAGGAGGCTAATTCTGTTATAGAAAGCGATGAGGTATTAGAAGCGAAAACAGTCTTATCTTCACATACATCATCTAAATATTTGAAAAGGTCTTTTTTAACATCTACATCTTCGAAAATTGCCTCAATCACAAGGTCCGCATCTTTCACATCATCCTTATTTGTGGTGCCCTTAATGCGACTTAAAATTTCTTCTGTTTGTTCTTCAGTAAATATTTTTCGCTTAACTCCTTCTAACAAAGTTTTTTTGATGTTCTCCAATCCCTTTTGAACAAATCGATCTTCAATATCTACTATTACTACTTGTATACCTTCTTGAGCAATCTTCTGGGCGATACCACTGCCCATGTTACCTGCACCAATAACACCTACTTTCTGTAGCTTCATACTACTTTACCTCTTTAAAACACTAATTTGTAATTTAATCAGTCAACTCTCACTTCCAAAACTACAGCTGCACCTGTGTCACCAGCAGCACAACCATCAAATAACCCGTATCCTCCACCCTTCATCGCCAGTTCTTCAATAAGCTCTATTATCAGCCTCGCGCCTGTGGGTCCCTGGGCATGACCATAGATGAGAGAAGAACCATAGTTGTTCATATCCTCCCAGTCTATGTCCATTTCTCTGCAGAAGTAGATGTCGTTGACAGCAAAGGGATTATGTGTCTTGATAGCACCTACGTCTGCCATGGATATTCCTGCCTGTTTAAGAGCAATCTTAGCTGCTGGAATGATAGCCATAGCCATATAACCCTTCTTTGCCTTGCCTTCGCCATAGGACAATACTTGGATTTCGATGTTCTTCTTTTTACTCAACTGTTTTGCCTTTTCACGGGTTGTAACAATGATGCCGCAGTTACCATCTGCCGGATGTGTCTGAGTTCCATAGGTAACTGTGCCGTTAGGCATTACTGGCTTGAGCTTTTGAAGTCCTTCCAATGTAGTCGGATATATGCCTTCATCCGTCTCTACAGTAGCCAAAACTTTACGACCTGACCGATTCTTGACTTCAATAGGAGCGATCATATACCTTTTCTGGAACGCTTTGCCATCTTTAATGGCCTCTTGATACTGTTGGTAGCGCAAAAACGCAATCTTATCTTGCTCATCCTTAGAGACGCCTACCTCTCTAGCTACGTTCTCAGCAGTCTCTATCATCGCATTCTTAGCGAACGGATCGTTACCGAAGTTATCCCAAACCCAGCTTTCCTTATCTTGAGTACCACCAGGAGCTTGCGGATTTGGATACACAAGAAGTGGACCATTGGAACATCGATCTGCGTATACTACAAGGACATTTTTATGTACTCCTGCCTCTACGCTCAACGCAGCCACCTCAACACCTTTTGCTCCAGTAGCACATGCCTGTCCAATCATAGGACCAGTAATATGTTCAGCACCAAGCATACCTGCTAACCAAGGCGTGCCATAAAAGGCAGAAAGCTGAGGAACTGTTATGCCAAGTATTAATTCGTCAAACTCTTTAGGAGATATCTTTCTCTCCTGCAAAAACCTCTTCCCAATATCAGCAGCAAACTCAATTGCATGGAGGTTCTGGAAACTTCCTTGCCATGCGCAAAACGGTGTACTCCAATAACCACCATATGGTATGTATGTATTCTTGAAAGCCATAATGTCTCCCAGCCCCAGTATGAAATTAACTATATAAATCTCTATCTCAAAGTATTAACGAAAAGGATTTAAATTAGGGTTATAATAAACTTATTATAACGAGCTAATTATACCCTATATCTTGATTAGAGTAAGTGGCGGAGGAAAATTAGATGGATTTTAGTTGGACAGATGAACAGGAAATTTGGAGAAAAACAGTTAGAAATTTTGCCCAGAAAAAAATAAAACCTCGAGTTCGAGAGATTGATACCAATAAAAAGATTCCTGAGGAGATCATCAAAGATATGGCAAAGCTTGGATTACTCGCTCCCACTGCATCACAAGAATATGGAGGAGCAGGAGTCGACTGGACCATGGCAGCAATTGCTGCAGAAGAACTCGGAAGAGCAGATATTAGTCTCGCAATTCCTGTGCTTTATCTCGTTGAAGCAGCGTGGGGATATATATTCAGCCGATATGGAACAGCCAACGCAAAAGAGGAATATCTGCCTAAGGTGACTTCAGGTGATGCCTTTTGTGGTATTGCTGTTACCGAACCGGAGGGCGGTTCAGATATTGTAGGTGCCGCTAAGACAAAGGCTGTAAAAAAAGGAAATAGCTGGATACTTAATGGAGAGAAAATGTTTATCAGTGGCATAACCGAATCAAGTAAATGGGGCGGCGTTCATCTTACTCTCGCTCGGACCGATCCATCTAAGGGGCACAAAGGTTTTTCTTTCTTCGCTGTCCCATTGAAAGACAGCCCTGGTATAGAGACTACGTTGTTGGAAGATATGGGACGTATGGGAATCTCCACGGGTGGTTTTGTTATGGAGAATGTTAAGATACCAGAGCATCATCTACTTGGGGAGCCCAATAGAGGTTTTTACTATGCTATGGAGGGATTCTCCGCTGCACGTGTTCTTATTGGAGCCACCTGTATTGGAGCTTCAGAAGCTGCATTAGAACTTGGCATAGAACACATCAAAACACGTAAGGCATTTGGACGGCCATTAGGAAGCTTTGAGGGAATACAGTTTCCACTGGCAGAACATTATTGCAATATCGAGGGCATCAAACTTCTAACCTACCGAGCTGCTTGGATTATGGACAGGATGTACAAGGAGAAAAAATGTACCCATCATGATGTTGCCCTTGCAGCAGCTATTAGTAAGCTTCGTGCACCTATTCATGCCTTTGAGGTTATGAATGAGGTAGCAGATTGGCTTGGTGCCACGGGTTATACCAAAGAATATCCAATCGAGATGGGCATACGTGGTGTCAGATCTTACTCCATTGGCGCCGAGGGAACAATGAACATAATGAGAATCATCATTGGTAGGGAGCTTCTGGGTAAAGAGTTTTTACCGTACAAATAATGATATTTTGTAATGTATAAGCCAAGTTGAGGATTAAAAATTATAATCTATAATCCTAATCGTTTTGCTATAACTATCCTTTGAATTTCTGATGTTCCTTCACCGATCTCACAGAGTTTAACGTCCCTGAAATACCTTTCAACAGGGTACTCTTTTATATAACCATATCCGCCAAAAATCTGAATAGCATTTACTGTCGCACGCATAGCCATCTCAGATGCAAATAATTTAGCCATGGATGCTTCTTTACCGAATGGTAATCCTTGATCTTCTAAAAACGCAGCGCGATGAACAAGCAAACGAGCGGCATCAATTTCTGTTGCCATATCAGCAATCTTCCACTGAATCGCCTGAAACTTACCTATCGGTCGTCCAAACTGTTCCCTTTGTTTTGCATATTCTAAACTATCTTCAAGCGCACCACGAGCAATACCAACAGACATAGCACCAACAGCGGTACGACCGCGATCAAGGGTGTTCATAACTCCTATAAAACCTAAATCTTTTTCTCCTAGCATATTCTCCTTTGGAACTCTGCAATCTTCAAAAAAAAGCTGAGCAGTCCTACTGCCACGAAGCCCAAGTTTATCCTCCAACTGGCCAACCTTAAAACCAGGTGTATCTTTCTCAACAATAAACGCACTAATACCTTTTACACCCTTTGTTTTATCAGTCTTAGCCATAACTATAGTAAACCCTGCAATATCACCAGTGGTAATAAACTGTTTAGCTCCACTTATCACCCATTCATCTCCATCAGGAACTGCAGTAGTCTGAAGTGAAGCTACATCGGATCCAGCATTTGGTTCAGTAATGGCTAATGCTGCAAAGGCTTCACCATTTGTATATTTGGGAAGATATTTTTTACGTTGTTCTTCTGTACCTCGTTCATAAATATAGCCAACACCTAAGGTATTATGTGCTTCAACAGTCAGACCAGTAGAACCACAATAGCGGGAAATCTCTTCAAGAGCAATCATATAACTAACCTTGTCAATACCTGCTCCACCATATTCTTGTGGAACAGTCATACCCATAAGACCCATTTTACCCATTTTTTTATAAAGATCCCATGAGAAATACTCTTCTTTATCAATTTTTGCAGCAATAGGTTTTATTTCCTTCTCACAAAATTCTCTAATAGTTTTTTGAAACAATTTTTGCTCAGATGTAAGATTGAAATCCAATCGGATCACCAAACTCGTGATAAACTAATCCTCTAAAAACCTTTAGGTGAAAAAATTCGTCAACAGTCGAAGACCTAAACCTAATTAAACTATCATACTCCGCATTATGAAAAGGAGATTCTAGAACATTTAAATGAAAATATTGAATAAATATCCTAAAATAAGTATCTGGGGAACTGTGATAATTGGTAACCATAATGCAGCTTTTTTACCGATGTTGTGCCATATAAGCCCAATTTCAGTATAATCTGTTGCCACTCCAGCCATAAGAAATGTAAAACTGTTTCCAAATGCACCAGTCTGATTAAATATTTCAAAAGCAAGCGGGGAACTACCCTCAGAACATACCTCGATAATTGTTGCAAATAAAAGGGTTACAACAAGTCCCAATAATGTTGGCCCCATATAGGTTATAAATAAATCATGAGAAACATATGCTCTAGCAAATGCAGCCATAAGCATTCCAACTAAAAGCCACCACATAACCATTTTAGTAAGTGACCAAGAACCTTTAATCGTTCCTTTTATTGCATCTACATTGTTTTTTGCTGTAAAATCATATTCCTTCCATCTTCGTTTTACATCTTTTATTATGGAGAAATCAGTTAATATTGACTTGTCTTCTCCCTGCTCACAATGACTACACTCCACCATTCCCCTTCGTTCCAAAATTTGATAGATTAAACCAGTTATCATTGCAATTACCAATGCAGAAATAATAATAAATGCAGCTTTCAAGCCAAAAAAACCAAAGAGGAGAACAGTAATCGGAAGGTTTGCCCATGGTGATGCTAGTAAAAACGCAACAACCGCAGAAGTGCTTGCTCCTTTTTTATACAGCTCCATCGCTATTGCCAAGATTCCATGAGAACATGCAGTCATCAGAAAGCCAAACATGACCGCATAAAGTACGGTTCTTTTTCGGTGTCGAGATAAATATTTTTTAATATATTCTCTTGGGATAAAATAGTCAATGATGCCACCTACAAGAAAACCAAGCAACACAGCCCACCAGATCAAACCTAGATAATCCATGAAAGCATCAAAAAAAGGTTTTAAGAAAGGTAAAAAATAGCTTGCAGTTACTAGAACAATAACTATAATTCCAATTATGAAAAGACGTTCCTTATACCATTTCTTTGGTTTTACAGAACTACACGATGGACATGATGTTTCATGAGGTATATTGTGTTGTCTTTCATATTTCTCTTTACATGTCTCTGAACAAAAATAATGATCATGAGCTTTAATGGTCCCTTTCATTCCACAAATAGGATCGGTTTTATCCATCTAAACAACCACAAACTAAACTAGTTATTTCAATATTTTTCCGGTTTCCATATACCATAAATATAAATCAAGTTCAGCAAGAGTGAGATTTGTTTTTCTCGCGAGGTTCTTAAATAAATCTTCGATCGCCATATACTTTCTCTTCGTAATAGTCTTAGGCTTTTCAATCAGTTTGTAATCAACCAGAAGATCGACTATATGGAAGTCAATAATCGCATAATCGTCAAAACCTACATTTCTAAGAAAATGACTTGCCTCTTTGTATCCAAGACCTTTAACGTTTTCAACAATCCACTCCCTTAGAGCATTTCCATCATGAATCTGAACAATCTCTCCCAAACTATCCTTACATTTTATCGATTCTGAAATATAGGCTGCCCTTGCATTAGGAAACCTGTGACCACAGTCCCTTAGTTTTTGTGCAAGAACATCTTTAGAATCTGTCAGAAAACATTCTCCAATTTCTTTCTGAATTTTTATGCTTTTCTCAGCGTTAAAATTTGCAGTTAAGATGCAGAAGCATAACTCCCTAAACAATTCATCATTAGATTTTTTATCTAACTCTTTAAATTCTTGAATTCTACTGTCGACCAGTTTACTGATATCACTGTTTTTCAGAGTTATGATTTTGTTTGTTAAGTCATTCATGCATATCAACCAACTATTGATTTCAAATTAAATGCTGTTAATTATATCAATAACATACAAGGAATAGCTCTTTGATCTCGCATCTACTCCTAGTATCTATAATGAGTCATGGGGTTTTACCTTTATTACTATTGTCAACAAGTAATTTTGACAACATGCTCATGTTTTTTAAATGGGAGGTGTGGAGAAACAAAACTAGCACCAGAGAGCTAGAGTGGTGAGGAGAGGGAAGGGAGGAAGTATAAAAGGATTATTTTTCCTCTGTCCTCTCTGTTGCAATTTCGATTCTCCACTTTCCTGTTAAGCTAATCCAGATGTTTTTTCATTATTTCTTTTTTGACAGCTATATAGTTGATACAGTCTCTCACGCTGCCCAATTATTAACAATTGTTAATGTAATATCAATATTTAAATGTTTTGATCTATCAGACGTCGCATATTAGAAGATTTACAGATATAATAGATAAACATTATAAATTCAAATTTGTTTAGATAAACATAATAAACACTCGTTAATTATAAATACAAACAAGATGATTCATATTATATGAGACAAGCCCCTTGTGAATATATGATGTGGAATGGACTGCCAGTCATAAGAAGGGAAATCGCTGAATGTATAATCAACAATTTTGGATTGAATCAAAAAGAAACCGCAAGTAAACTGGGAGTAACACCCGCAGCAGTATGTCAGTATCTGTCCAAAAAACGTGGTAAGATCAAAATCATAGACGAAAAGGTACTAAAAGAAATCAGCATCTCTGCCGAACGAATTATTGAAGATGATGGGAACTCTATTATAACAGAAACCTGCAGACTTTGTAAGATCATGAGATCCGGGGGGATATTTTCCTTTTTCTGCAATGCATGCAATACCGACGAATGAAAAAGTGTTCATTTTAAACTTTGCAACAAATATATAGAACGCATAGTCCAGGTATCCATAACATTGCGCATTATTGCGCCTATGTTTTTTAAAGAATAAATGAAACCATCTAGCAAGAACTATGTTCAATAGCATCATTTGGACATGCGTTGACGCATGCACAACATTCAATGCATTCTCCAACATTTTTTGCTATTGCTTTTCCATCTACTACTTCAAATATATCAACGGGGCACGCAGTAACACAATCCCCGGCACCTGTACATTTATCATGATCTATTGTAATTTTCATGTCTCCTTCTTCAAATTCTTTTTTCATAATATTTCTAAACCTCCTACCTTTATAGCCATTGTGTAAAATGCTGTTGATTTTTAATATTTACCCTTTGTAAAAACATCGATTATACTTCAACATCAGATTCAAAAAGCTCTAAAAACGAAACTATTTAGTAGGAAATTCGCTTACGGAACTACATATCAAAAATAATAGTAAAACTTCATTGTACTATAGATGAGGGGAGAACATAGAATGGAAAAGATAGTATGGAAACCGACAAACGACTATGTGGAGAATTCAAACATAACCAGATTCATGAAGAGATACAACATTAAAGATTACGACGAATTAATACAGAAATCAACCGAAAATATTGAATGGTTTTGGGATGCAGTAATGAAAGATTTAAACATCCAATGGTTCCAACCATACAAAAAGGTTCTTGATGATTCCAATGGAATCCAGTGGACTAAATGGTTTATTGGAGGTAAAATCAACATAGTTTATAATTGTCTTGATAGACACGCAAAATCAGATAAAAAAGACAATATTGCCATTACTTGGGAGAATGAAAAAGGCGATGTACGTAAATTAACCTATAAGGATCTCTACAATGAGGTCAACAGATTTGCAAATGCCTTAAAAGAGCTTGGTGTGAACAAGGGAGACAGAGTTGGCATGTACATGCCAATGGTACCCGAAATTGTCATTGGGTTTTTAGCAGTAATAAAAATTGGAGCTATAATCATTCCAATATTTTCTGGTTTTGGGGGACATGCTCTTGCCTCCCGGTTAGATATCGCTGGAGCGAAGGTTCTACTCACTGCTGATGGCTCTACTAGAAGGGGCAAAACAGTAGAAATCAAAAAAGAGGCGGACAAATCTCTTGATACTGTATCATCCTTAGAACATGTTGTGGTTTACAATCGACTTGGAATAGATGTCCCATGGAAAGACGATAGGGATATCTGGTGGGAAGACATAATCTCAAATCAATCAGACGAATGCGAAACGATGCATATGGATTCTGAAGATTACGCAATGATCATATTCTCTTCTGGAACCACAGGTAGACCCAAAGGAACCGTTCACACTCATGGAGGGACCCTAGCCCAGATAGCCAAGGAACTTGGTTACTATTTTGACGTCAAGGAAAATGATGTATTTTTCTGGCTGACAGATATAGGCTGGATGATGGGACCATGGATGATTATAGGTGTTCAAAATTTCGGTGGCAATATTGTTGTTTTTGAAGGGGCACCTAACTACCCAAATCCTGATAGATTATGGGAGCTCATTGAGAAACATAAAATTACAACATTTGGCATTTCACCGACTGCTATTCGTTTGCTTATGACCTATGGTGATGAATGGGTTGAAAAACATGATCTCAGCTCATTAAGATTTTTAGGTTCTACCGGCGAACCTTGGGATCCTGATTCATGGAATTGGTTTTTTAAAAAAATCGGCAACAAAAAAATCCCGATTATAAACATCTCTGGAGGGACAGAAATTGTAGGTTGTTTCCTATCTCCCCTCCCGATCACTTCGCTTAAACCTTGTACGCTACGTGGACCAGGTCTTGGTATGGATATTGATGTTTTTGATGATGATGGTAAACCCATTAGAGGGGAAATGGGACATCTTGTTGCAAAAAAACCAGCACCTTCAATGACCCGAGGATTCTGGAATGAACCAGATCGGTACATTCAAACATATTGGTCCAAGTGGCCTAATATATGGTATCATGGAGATTGGGCATTCATAGATGAAGACGGTTTTTGGTCTCTTCACGGAAGAAGCGATGATACAATCAAAATAGCTGGAAGGCGAACAGGGCCTGCTGAAATTGAAGCTGCACTTATCGAACATCCTGCTGTATCAGAAGCTGCAACAATAGGTGTACCTGATGAAATAAAGGGCGAAGACATCGTTTGCTTCGTTGTCTTAAACCCAGATTACAAGCCAGATGAATCCTTAAGGACGGAACTTAAAGGACAAGTTGTAAAAATAATGGGAAAAACACTGAAACCACGTGACATTAAGTTTGTAAAGGATCTGCCTAAGACAAGATCTGCAAAAATTGTAAGGAGGATTATTAAATCAACATTCCTTGGAAAAGAAGTCAGCGATACTTCATCAGTAGAAAATCAAAAAGCAATTGAAGAAATAAAAAATGCTATTTAACCATTAACATACTTCGGCAATAAACGAAAAACAAAAACATTTTTCAATGGACTCCATATTATGCCTCTAAGTGAGATTGGGGATTTCATAAAAAAATTTTTTAGTCTCATGACGAAAAGAGGTGAAGTGATATGCCAAGAAAAGTATGTATAGTAGGTGGGGCTACTACTCCATTTGATTACGGCCCAACTGGTTTTGAAAGCATTGAAGGCGGAGCAGCAGAGTGTATAAAAGAGACTCAAAAAGACATACCTGATTTTTCTATGAGAGATCTCGACCTAATGATTTATTCTCATTTCTCTGTACATTTCGGACATCAACTTTGTTCTGAATGGATTATCCATGATCATCTGGGACTTGTAGGAGTTCCACATTATCGTGTTGAAAATGGTGGCAATACCGGCGGATCGGCATTATATGCTGCATCTCTTGCAGTAATGTCTGGCCATCATGATGCTGTTGGTGTTGTCGGCTGGGAAACAATGGATTCAGTATCACAGTCACAAGGAAGTGAATTTATTGCCTTAGCATCTGATATACGATATGAACTCCTTGTTGGTGGAATCTACCCCATTTATTATGCTGCGATGGCAAACAAATGGATGAAAGATAACAATGTCTCTGAGGAAGATGTCGCAACGATTGGTGCTAAAAACAGAAACAATGCTATGGACAACCCAAAGGCACAATGGTATAGAAATGAGCACAAATATATAACAGCAGATGATGTAATGAACTCTCGCCTTATATCATATCCAATTAAGAAGTATGATTGCTGTCTTATGTCACGCGGAGTTGCTTTTGTTCTTGTTTGTTCTGAAGAGTATGCCAAAAAGATCAATCCAGATGGTTATGTCACAATTGATGGTATGGGACTTTCTAGTTGCACCATTCGTGCTGGTGATCGACTGAACTTTCCAGGTTGGACTGAACGCTATGGTAAAGGGTATCCTGGGATGACAGAATTTGGCGCATGCCGAAATGCAGCCGATCAAGCATATAAGATGGCGGGCATTAAAAATCCGAGGAAGGAAATCGATTTTGGTGAAATACACGATGCTTTTTCCACTTCCGAAGCGCAAATTTACAAGGCATTATATCTTGCAGATGAAAACAATATCGCCCAGTTTCTTCGCGACGAAAGTACGCACATGCATGGAGAAATACCTATGAATCCTGGCGGAGGTTTGATGGGTTATGGACATCCTGTCGGAGCAACCGGACTTATGAGTACAATTGAATGTTTCTATCAGTTATCGGATATGATTCCGAAGAAGCATCTTAGTAGAAAAACCGAGGTGGCTGACGCAGAATGTGGAATAGTCAACAGCCATGCCGGTACAGGAACGAGTATTTCAAATTTTATTTTAAGGAGGTGCTAAAAATGGGTGGAGAAACAATTACTAGAAAAAAGAAGAAGTTTGCCAAAGAACCAAATTTCACGGAAAAGAAAACCTATAGGCCTGAAGGCGTCAAAGAGACAGGGCTTGCTTTTATTGGCCATGAAATCTCTGAAGATGGAAACACAATGAACCAATTCCTCCATTATGATCAGTTATACACCATTAGACATGGATGGAACAGCAAGTTTTTCAAAGGATTGCTTGAGGGAAAGATCTGGGGAACAAAATGCCCCAAATGCGGCGATACATGGGTACCAGTTCGAACGCACTGCTGGAATCTTGATTGTAACCTTGAAAAAACCGAATGGGTGGAGATGCCACTTACAGCAAAAGTACACACATGGACCATTGCAGGATGGAGTGGAAGATCATCACTAAAAAGATTGCCCATCGTACTAGTTTACGCTGTCATTGGAGACAGTAAAGTGGCCATCGCAAATGAACTTCACGGCATTGACTCATGGGATGCGGAATTTGGTATGCCTCTTAAGATTGTTTTTAAACCAAAAGGAGAGAGAAGTGGCATAATAACCGATTTTCATTTTGAGCCCACCAATGACTGGAAACCATCACCAACGAATGAAGAGAAGGAACGTATAAAACAGCTTGTTGAACCAGTCTATGAATGGGTTAAAACATTAAAATAGGGTTGGTAAGCTTTAAACACAACTCAATATTTACTTTATTTTGATGGAATATGTTTCAGGAGAAATCTTTACAGTAAATGGTTTTGAAAGAGGATATCTGGGCGTTGAAAATCATAAAATAATGGATTGCGGAAAAGGTAATCCTCCAAAAAAACCAATACACAAAGGGTTGATTGTTCCAACACTTGTAAATGCCCATACACATATTGGCGATTCCTTCATAAGAAAAAGAAACTTAAAGCTTCCAAGAAATGTTGAGGATCTTGTTGCACCGCCAGACGGATTGAAGCATAGATTGTTAAAAGAGACTTCTGATCAGGAAATAATAGGCGGGATGAGAAAGTCCATTGATGAAATGACAAAAACAGGCATATCATATTTTTGTGATTTTAGAGAAAATGGATTACAGGGCATAAACCACCTAAAAAAAGCATTGGAAAAAACAAATATTTCACCTGTAATTTTGTCAAGGCCGAATCAACTGACATATAACAAAGACGAAATCGATCTTTTGTTAAAAAACTCCCAAGGTATAGGATTGAGCAGTATAACCGACTGGGAGTACTCAGAGATTGAAAAGATTGCAAAGCGCACCAAGAAAAGAAAAAAGACGTTTGCAATGCATACAAGTGAGAGAATTAGGGAAGATATAGATCTCGTTCTCAATTTGAAACCTGATTTTTTGATTCATATGGTTAAAGCTACAGAGTCAGATCTCATTCGTGCCAAAGATGCCAACATCCCTATTGCTGTATGCCCCCGTTCAAATGCGTTTTTTGGTTTGAAACCAAATATAAAGATGATGAAAAAGATTGGAATTGACATAATGATTGGTACAGATAATGCAATGTTGAACGCACCTAGTGTTTTAGATGAGATAAGATACATACAGTCTCTATCTACAGAGTTCACAAAATGGGAGCTTCTACAGATGATAACGTATATTCCAAGGAAAGCTTTAAATCTAGATGTCGATATTCCTGACCTCAATTCACCAGCCGAGTTTGTAGTGCTGGATAAAAAGTACTTAAAGACTTTATATATTTCAGCCCATAGATAGGGAGATAGCATGAAAGTAGAAGAAGTGATGTCAACAGACCTAATTGTTGGATATGTTCCTGGTACAGTTAAAATTGCTCTGAATTTACTAGCAAAACATAATGTCTCAGGTATGCCAATTTTGAAGAAGGATACAAAAAAAGTTGTAGGAGTTCTAACAAGGACAGACATTTTCAAAAATGCAGATGAGGAACAACTTGCTTTAATTATGAGCAAAGAAGTACATTCTGTAACCAATGACCAGGATATTAAAGATGCTGCCAAATTATTATTAGAAAAAAGAATACATGGCCTTCCCGTAGTCAACAAGAAAAAAAATCTTGTGGGAATAATAAGTCCCAAAGATATACTAAAAGTTCTTTCGGATAAAAATGAGAGAGAAACTGAAAATTACTTTACAAACATCGTTGCCCCTACATACCAGGATACCCCTATAAACATTGCAATGGAAATCATTAATATCACGAACGAGAACGCTCTTCCAATCTTGAATGATGAACTTAAGTTAATCGGTATTGTAACAGATGGCGATCTGTTTAAACTTAGCCACATCCATGAAAGCGTTTCTCAGACAAATATGGGAATGGGTGGAGATGAAGATCAATGGACCTGGGAAGGAATAAGAGATACTGTAAGATTACATTACTCAACATCGGAGGTTACTTTACCGCAGATTCCGGTAAAAGAGATAATGATAACTGATGTGGTAAAAGGATTCAAAAACACGACTGTTTCAGAAATTGCAAACAGCATGCTTAAACATGATATCAGCCACATACCCATCGTTGATGCCAATGATCGGCTTATCGGCATGATCTCCGATATTGATCTTATGGCCTGCATGTTTTAAATTCTAGTAGCTTATTCCTAGTCCAAAATTGCGATTAGGAGAATTTTAGTTTATGCCACTAGACATTTACGATAAAATCATGATGCTTGCCAAGAGAAGAGGTTTTATATATCCAGCTTTTGAAATCTATGGAGGGATTGCTGGTTTTTACGATTATGGACCGTTGGGTTCTAGGCTCAAACAGAATATCGAGAATCTATGGCGTAGTTTTTACCTATTGAAAGATAACTGCGTCGAGATAAGTACGCCAACAATAACACTTCACGAAGTTCTGAAAGCCTCAGGACATGTAGATGAATTTACAGATCTCACTGTGGATTGTAAAAAATGTAAGGCATCCTATAAGGTTGAAGGTATCATAGAAGAAGGCATAATTGTAGAAGATGCGGTAAAAAATGACAGGATAAAATGTCCCACTTGTGGTGCCATTCTAAAAGATCCATATCCTGTAAATCTTATGTTTTCTACAACCATTGGCATGGGTGAAGGTAGAGCTGCGTTTCTAAGACCTGAAACAGCACAAGGAATATTTACAAATTTTCATCTTCTATACAGATATGCACGAGAGAAACTGCCGTTTGGAGTAATACAAGTTGGACGAGGTTATCGAAATGAGGTATCACCCAGGCAGGGAACAATAAGGATGAGAGAGTTCTCCATGGCCGAGGCTGAAATCTTTTTCGATCCAAAAGATAAGACGCATCACAATTTTGACAGTGTTAAGGATAAAGAGTTGTATCTTTTTGATAACGAAAAAGAAATGAAAATATCAATGGGACAATCAGTAGAAACCAAGGTAATCAACAATCAAGCACTCGCATATTATATGTACCTTACACAAGAATTTCTAATGTCTGCTGGTGTGGATCCAAAGAAATTCAGATTCAGAAAGCATGCATCCGACGAACTTGCTCACTACGCACAAGAATGCTGGGATGCGGAATTATTTAGTGAAAGGTTTGGCTGGGTAGAATGTGTTGGCATAGCTGATAGATCTGCATATGATCTCAGTGCCCATATTGAGTCCTCTGGGACTGATATGTATGCGATGAGGAAATATAGCGAACCGAAAATAGTAGAAGTAAAAAAGATTGTTCCAAAGATGGGTGCTCTTGGCCCTCTTTTTAAAGGTAAGGCAGATAAGATCAAGACTGTCTTGGAAAACATGGAATTGAAAGAATCAAAAAAGATTTCTGTTGACATTGATGGAGAAATCTTGGAAATACCAGATGACTGCTATGATATAGTGGAAACAAAGGAAAAAGTAGCTGGTGAAAAGTTTGTACCTCATATTATAGAGCCATCATATGGTATTGATAGAATTTTGTACTGTGTACTTGAGCATAACTATCGCGAAATAAAGAAAAAGGGAGAAGAATATAGACTTCTTAAACTAAACGCACTTGTAGCCCCTATAAAAGTGGGAGTGTTGCCTCTAATTAGTGATGAACGGCTTGTCAAGGTTGCAAAAGAGATAGATAAAAATCTAAGAAATGCCGGTATTGCTACATACTATGACGAAGGTGGCACAATTGGTAGGCGTTATGCACGTATGGATGAAGCAGGAACACCGTTTTGTATAACTATTGATCATGACACGCTCGAAGATAACACTGTAACAATCAGAGATCGTGATACTACAGAACAGGAAAGAAAAAAGATAGAGGATGCCGTTCAATACATCAAAGATAAAACTTCTCAATAGGAATCCAACCACACATAGATTCTAGAACAATAAGAGAGCTAAAATGCCTTAAGGATTTTGTCCAATATCCCAAGTGCTTCATCTATTTCTTCCGAAGAGATTATAAGTGGTGGGCGGAACCGTATCGTGGTTGCACCACAGGTTGCAACAATTAAATCTTTTGCATATAACCTCTTTTGCAACTCATCTCTTTTCTCAGGAGTAGGAAGATCAAAGGCACACATGAGTCCCAGTCCACGAGCATTGGATATTTTATCAGAGTATTTTTGAGATAGCTCTTCAAGACCTTCTAAAAGATAATTTCCTTGTGTTTCTGCATTTTTAATAAGATTTTCTTCATCAATTACTTCAAAATATTTCTGACAGCGGACCATGTCAATAAGATTTCCACCCCAGGTTGAGTTAATCCTGCTTGGAACATTGAAAACATTGTCTTTTATCGCATCTACCCTTTCTCCAACCATCATTCCACAGACTTGAGTCTTTTTTCCAAAGGCAAGTATATCTGGCTTAAAATCAAAATGTTCGTGAGCCCACATCTTTCCAGTAAGTTCCACTCCGCTTTGAATCTCATCAAGTACAAACATCATTTCATATTCATCACAGAGTTTTCTAAGTTCCAAAAAGAATTCTTTTCTGAAATGATTATCTCCACCTTCTCCCTGGACAGGTTCTATAATTAGAGCTGCAATATCACCGAGATTTTTGGAAACAGCAGATTCTATCTCAGATATTGCCTGTTTTTCAAGTTCTTTAACATTTTCAAGATTTTCGTTGTTTAGTGGAAATTTAACCTTTGGATTTATGATGCGTGGCCAATCAAACATAGGATAGTATTTTATTTTATTGAGATTGAACGTGTTTGTCATCGACAGAGTATATCCTGTTCTCCCATGAAATGCCTCTTTAAAATGTATGACTTGTGTGCCAAGCTTTTCACTTTTCCCTCGTTCAATATTCTTTCTTACTTTCCAGTCAAATGCTGTTTTAAGACCGTTTTCTACTGCCAGTGCACCGCCACTTACAAAGAAGAGATGCTCGAAATAATCAGGTACTGCATATTTTCTAAAAGCGTCAACAAATTCAGCCATTTCAGTAGTATAAAGATCAGAATTGGTGGGTTTGTTTACTGCAAGCTCACCCATTTTTTTAATAAATTCAGGCGTAGTAAGTTTAGGATGATTGCATCCAAGAGGTGCGGAAGCAAAAAAAGAGAAACAATCAAGCATGTATTTCCCTGCTCTCGAGTTATATATTCTACATCCCTTACTTTTTTTCAAATCTAAAACAAGATCGAAACCATCTGCTAACATGTGCTTGGATAACGTTTTGTGAACTTCAGTAGGTTTAATAGACATACTTTTAACCTCCCTATTGACAAGTGCTTGTTAGAGCGGTATCTTTCATCCATATAAAACGGTATCGACATGCTTTAATCTAAAAGTATTAAAAATTAAAAAATCGAAAGAGGGGAAAGGGGAGGAAAACATACGGATGCCCCTCTTTCAAAGCCACATTTCACAATTATTTACACAAGGGTTATGCTGTTAATTTCTTCAAGTGTTTCAAGATCATTCATCTTCACCATGTTATCTGAAACAGTGTACAGCACATCTTCAATGTAAAGAGTTCTTTTTATGGAATTACCATAGTTGCCCATATAGTAGTAGTCATCCCATGGATCATATTCTTCTTCTGATTCTACCTCAAGATCATGTGTTATAGTCCCTTTTAACTCAATGCCGCCCTCAACTGATATGTCAAACATGTAAGCCGACTCCTTAGAATAATCTCCTACAGGGATCACCATGAGATTTTTTTCTTTGTCAAAGAGAAATGCCTTATGTTCATAAAGTGCAGAGGATTGTGCCCAATACCAGTCTTCGTCATCGTTTTCAATCTCGTATTTTGAAAGTTCTATTGGGTTTTCTAAATCACTCACATCAAAGAGTGATATCTTCACCTTTTCATCATCTCTTCCAATTCCTATGATGTGTGTTTCATCATAAGGATGTAGATAAGTAGAGTACCCAGGGATTTTCAATTCACCCAATACTTCTGGGTTGGTAGGTTCACTCAAGTCTATGACAAAGAATGGATCTATCTGTTTGAAAGTCACAAGATAGCATTTGTCCCCAATAAATCGCGTGGCATAGATTTGTTCTCCAGATGCAAGATCTTCTAGACTACCTACAATTTCTAAATCCATGTCCAAAACATACACGTTATTCTGTGATTCAATACTAGAAAGATAAGATCTTACCATCCATCCTTCCACAGTTGTAGAAACTCGCAGGTACCCATCATATTCACTTAGGGAAAACTGATTTTGAACAAATCCAGGTATACTACCCTGTGCCTCATATTGTATCTCACCATCGGCAATGCTTATCCTATGTATGATTGTTCTCTCTGTTTGTCTTACGATCGCTTTTGCTATTGCTTGTTTCTGGTTTTCATCCATAG
The DNA here is from genome assembly GCA_030616985.1 of Thermoplasmatota archaeon. Lineage (GTDB taxonomy): Archaea > Thermoplasmatota > E2 > DHVEG-1 > DHVEG-1 > JAUWWG01. Next base: position 3,138 of record JAUWWG010000029.1, on the reverse strand, counting down.
AATCTACATAGTTTTGAAGTATCCATTCAGTCACGGTTTTCTTTTGATAATCTTCAAGATTAAGCGTATCTACAAGGTTGAATTCTTCTTTAATTGATTCGGGAAGCGTTGGCATTACCAGTTCATCAATGAGTTCCTCAAGCATCACATAATCGTAATAGCCTGTTGAATACACAACATATATGTTACTCTTTGAAACATACAATGTATGACTATTCCCGAGTAGGAATACCTCTGCATGTACCTCATCTGCGTCATCATGAATATTCACAGATACAATATTTGTTAGAGTGCTACTTTTCTCGGGAATGTCAACATAGTATATATCAGAGAGTGGTACTTCTTTTATCTCATCGTCAACCATTATCCGTGGAACAATAACCTGATCCCCATCAGGAATATCATAATTATAGGAATACTGGGTTGTAATAACATAAACAAAATCTTCTATCATCCTTGCACCAGAATAACTACCACCTACTACAATGTCTTTTACAAGAACCGGATTTGTAATGTCCTCCAAGTCAAAGATTTTAATGTATGTATTTGGAGAACTATACCAGACAGAAGAAGACATTTCATCAATTGCACCGCCTTTGTAGACAGGATAATCGTAAGTTTCGGCAAAAACAACAAGTCTTAGGTCGCTTATGAAAACATTCTGAACATATATAGAACCATTAAATAGTATCTCACATTCAATATCTGCGTCTTCTGTAGGATATGCCTTTACAATGATAATCTTGCCATTTGATACAATATATAGATACGTTCCATCTGTTTTCACAACATCTGGTTCGTCTACACCAGCAACTTGAACATTAGTTTGGGAATAATCGACGGTCTCTCCCCCAGATTCATCAAAGTTCATTCCATCAGGTGCTGCCGTAGCTTCAAACGATTTGTCCATAGAACCACCGCCAAGAGCTCTCCAATTATAGCTTGAGTATTGGTAAGAACTGCTTTCTAGAAACTCAGTAAGTTCTTCATAAGAACCGAAAGTCTGTAACTCATAGTATGGAAAATCCATATTACCATACACTGTAGGTTGAACAGTAATTGCATAAACAAAGGTTCCAAGGATTATTACTCCGGTCAGAACAACTCCGGCCAATTTCAATCTGTTGTCTTTCATATTATCACATCAATTTTGCTTTGTTTGGAAGTATGTTTGTTACAGTTTATATACTGTCAGAAAACGTTCGGGAAAAACCAAACAATTTTTAAAAAGTAAAAAAATGGAAAACTAAGACTATATCCCCTTAGCTTCCTCTTTAAACGTAATATCCATTTCTTCAAGTTCGTCAAGAATCGGGTTGTAAATCTCGGGTATCACAGGAATGTGCGTACCAGTTATCTCGATTTTTCCTTCTAATATCATTTTTACTGCAATTGCTGCAGGAAGTGCAACAGTTCGGGCAACTGCAGAATCTCCATTTAGTATACCATAGTCAAGTAATGTGGAAGTGATGTACTCTTTTTTGGATGGATATTCTGCAACGAATTCATGATGCATCACAATCATATCTCTTTCTTTTTTATCCAGAGACATTTTTTCCAGAGTTAACACATTGAGATAGTCTAGTGGATTATCCTTATCTTTTGGCAGTGGTTCGTTATCAAAAAGACCAAGCCATTCGAGTCGTTTGATAACTGTAGAATAGACCTCCAACCCAAGGAATGATGCTGTTGCCTTTGGAAGATTTTCATCTTGCCCTACGCCAATAAGATACCTTGTAAGATCACCATAGGTTTCACCGCAAAATTCCTCTGGGGACTCTTCGGTAAGCCAGCCCAGTGCCACGATTTTTCTCATTGTCTCGCACCATCCAGTCATCCTAAACGTTCCACGATATACGGTATCTGCATCTTTTAACCCGTAGATGTCCTTGTACGGAACCGAATTTCTGTTAGGATAGTTTTCAAATGTTCCAATACCTGGAACATCCTGGAGTATGTAATTTTCAAAGAGTTGTTCACCTGGGTATGATACCTCTTCCCCATCTTGCAACCATTTTGAAGGATTGCGAGAAGCAAGAAGAACTCCGCGAGGAGACCATGAGAACTTGTATCCAAACGGGTTGGTGTTTGCTTCATGAGATGGAAGGGCACCGGTTGTTGATCTAAAGCTAACAATCTTTCCCCCTTTGCTTTCAACATCATGGATTACCCTCATCGCAGACATATGATCAATACCTGGATCAAGTCCACTCTCATTTAGAAGAAGGACTCCCGCATCTTTTGCTTTGTCATCAAGTTTGTGCATTTCATCGCTAACATATGAGGTGGTCACCAGGTGTTTTTTATGTTTAATACAAAGTTTTGCAACTTTAACGTGATAGGTATATGGTAAAAGGCTGACAGTCACATCTGACTCAGAAACCAATTTTTCCAACTGAACATCATCAGAAACATTTAATGCCTCTGCCTCTCCTCTTTTATGGAAATTTATTATTTTTTCGGCTTTGCTAACTGTTCTGCTTGCCATTTTCACATGATAATCTGGTTGATCCAAAAGATACCTTACCAGAGGTTTAGAAACCATTCCCGCCCCAAGAACTAATATCCTCTTCATATTTTCTAACTCCCTTATGTTATAGAACCGTTGAGGGCGAACAGAATTTTCTTATATATATCTGTCGATGTACTGATAGTCAGGCGTGAGTTTACCATGATGAAGGATAACTGCCTTTTTTATTGCAGATGGAAGCTTACAATTATCAAAATCCTTGGTAAAATCAGCCTTCACAACCTCAGGTATAAAGTCAAAAAGTGCAGTACTAAACATATGCGATGACTCTCTTGGAAGTTCGCATGGAAGATTATCAATTCCCATAATAACAATACCTTCTCCTTCAACCCCATCTTTTATCGAATTTGTTTTTGGATTATATATAAATGAAGGAGTATCTGGAGTGGTTGATTTTTCAGTAAATTCAATTGCCACATTAATATCTATACTTATATCCCCAATTACCTGGAGTTTATAATCCACATCATAATCCTTTTTTATAAATTCCTTGGTGATAAGTCGAGGATATTTAATATCCCAGTAGATGCAGTTCATGAGCATTGTTAAATCAGGAACATACTTTTCAAAGACGGATCTGTATTTCTCTGGATGATTATAGTAATCCT
>JAUWWG010000008.1 GCA_030616985.1 Thermoplasmatota archaeon | reverse complement strand
TTTTTACCCAACCGTATTTTAGGGGTACTGGAATCATTGGCGCCTTCAATGAGCACAACATCACAATCCGTAAGCTCACCGATATGTTGAAGAATGGCCTCAATGTCCTTGTTCTGCTTGATTATGAAACCAGTTTCAACTGGTGAAGATAGAACCACAATTTTAGATCCTGCTTGATTATGCTTCCATGTGTCCTTTCCCTCTATATCGATGCCAATATTCTTATCAGTAATTTTTACTGTTACAACTTTGAACTTTTCATTAGTCAGCCGTTTGATTACTTTTACAATCAAAGAAGTTTTTCCGGTATTCGATTCACCATAGAATCCAAAAACTGCAGGATTTTTCATAAATATCACGATGCATATGAAGTTGGGATGTATATGTTTTACCATCTTGTCTTTATTGGCCATTTATCCGTTACTTTTTCTTGATACTGCCAAAACTAATATGAAAATACCAGAAAGTGAAAAAGGATGTTTACATATTACTACTTTAGTTTGGCATGATAAATAAACCACTTAGCGCACTTTTCATATCTGTTCTATCTGCTTCATTTGCGGCCATATTTATAGTATCATGTGATGCACCATCGCTTTCAATAGCGTTATATCGACTGTTGTTCACGACTCTGCTTATTTTGCCGTTTGTAATTTTAAATAAGAAAGTCCGGAAAGAACTGCTGGAGATATCTCGATCGACATTTATTGTGATGATTGGTATTGGGCTAGTTCTTGCTGCTCATTTTGCGTTTTGGATTACTTCTCTTGAATTTACATCTGTGGCAAGTTCAGTAATGCTTGTTACGGCACATCCTGTTCTTGTGGCTCCTGTTGCACATTATTTCTTCAAAGAAAGACTCTCCACTGTAAATACGATAGGCATAGTATTATCTGTTTCGGGAGTTGTATTGCTTGTTTATGGAAACTATGGAGTGTCTTCTCTTTCGTTGGATACTTTAGAAGGAAATATATTGGCAATACTAGGGGGAATAGCTGCAGGTATCTATATTTTGGGTGGTAGAAGAATACGTAGAAATGTTTCAATTGTTCCCTACGCAATAGTTGTTTATAGTGTCGGTACCTTGGCATTGCTAATTATATGTCTTCTCTTTAACGCACCTGTTTATGGCTTAAATGTAAATGATTATTGGATAATACTACTAATGGCAGTGGTTTCAGGAGTATTTGGACATACATTGTACAACTGGTCTCTGGAATATGTTCGCGCATCTCTTGCATCGGTGGTACTTCTTGGAGAACCGCTTTTTTCTACACTGTTTGCATTTGCAATGCCCTGGATTCATCAGATTCCATCAGAATTCACGATAGCAGGTGGCAGTGTTATCATTCTTGGCATCTATATGACTTCAAGAAATACTTCAGATTACACTTGAAAACTAAAAAACATTAAAAACTCAATTTTTATCTATACTTTGGGGAGACATCTTAACAATGAAGGACATGGAAGAACTAATTAAAAATGTTGAAAAATACAAAAATGCATTAATTCAACAAAAGTTCAAGAGTAAAAAAAACACGGTAGCTTATGTTATTCTTGATGGAAAACCCCGAATATTGAAATGGTTTGCTCCAGGGTTTACGAGGCAAATGGATGTGGAATATTCTACGCTCAAGAAAGGATCATCTGCTCTAAACATGCCCATTTCGTATGAAAAAGATTCAGATAACAATGTTCTGCTAATGAATTACATCATGGGAGAAAATCTGTGTGATGTACTTAATGATGAAAAAACTGTATTTAGTGAGAATCAGAGAATCATGGTTCTATTAGCCGGTTGGTTTGCACGGTTTCACAGGTCTTTCAAAACAGCGGATCAGTTTCATATACGCGGGGATTCAGTTTTACGGAATTTTATACTTGCTGATTGTATATGGGGCGTTGATTTTGAAGAAGCTAGGGTGGGAAAACCAGTCGAAGATATTGCCGGTATGTGCTCCTCCATTCTTAGTACTGATCCCATGTTTACTTCTGAAAAATTTCAGCTCTGTAAAACGTTTATCATATCGTATGCAAAATCGGTCGAATGGAATCTTGAAAATATGAATGAGGAGGTTGCATATGCGTTACTTGAGAAAATTCAGTGGAGACCAGAGGTAGAGGAAACGCTGAGAAATCATGCCCATAAAATACGAAAACATGGCTTATTACGATGAAACACCAACTGTATTCTTATAATCACTACTGTATGTAATCCAAAGAACCATATTGAGAAAATAGGAGTATGTGGCGACTCTTAAGGGGGGATCCTTCAAGTTAACTACAGGATAGGCATAGAATTTTTAAAGATAATGTATGCTATTTTGTTTGTTTAGCACGTCTATTAAATATTCACACCATTTTAATTTCTTAAGTTTTAGTTTTTTATCTTTGTTTTCTGCAAAGGAATATTCTCCTATTTTGCCGTTGAAATCAAAACCCATCAAATATATTTTTTTAGCATGAAAGTGATCTGCGAGATATACTGCCCTGTCACCATCTGTAAAACCTCCAAAATTATGAAGGAACTTATAAGGTTCTGGATTGATTTGTGTAGTGCCAAGAATTTTTCCTTCTAATTTTGGAACATATTTTTTGATTTTGTTTATATTGTCCCCATGAGCGTGTATTATGGCTATGCTCCCTTCTGAATTTGCTTTCAATTGATCCGACACTTTACCATCCAAGTCAGTAACAATAATATCTGGACGTATGTTATTTTTTAGTAGTGCGGTTGTTGCACCATCTGCTGCAATTTTTAATTTATCAGTAAGTTTTTTTTTGTGCTTTAGAATAGATTTTTCCAGAGATGGTCCTGCACCAAAAATCGTTATCTCCTTATTGTTAATTAAATCATTTAACGTACTGATTGGAAATAGATTCTTTTTTCTTGTAATAATTTATCTAGAGCATTTGCTGCTTTTTTATCGGTTTCCACAGAATAGTTAAAATCACTTACTATTTTTTCATAGGTGGATTTCCAGTCTTTGTAATCCATGTGCTTCAGCTTTTTTCAACGAGTTTTGTTGTCTGTTTTTCTATTTCTAAGTTCTTATTTTCCATCCTGTACATATCTTTGATGTAATGATAAGTGATTGCCCCTACTATTGCTATCATTATTCCTGTGCTTGTGTAGCCAATGAAGGTTGGTGTTAGAAATGGCGTTATAGAAAAATTCGAAGGGCCGTTGATGAGGGCTTTATATAATGATCCAAAGACTGCGTGAGAGATAAATCCAAATGCAAAAAGAGAAAAAGGGACTATCCAGTAAGTCCATGGTGTTTTTTTGTCTTTCACATATATATCTACTATCCGTCCAAATGCTGCGATAAGGCCTGCTATTACGATCCCCCATACTATGTTGGTCACAAACGATAAAACTGGTATGAATTCCACAGTTGAAGTAAAATCAGTATTATTATATGCTAGGAGGCCGCTGGCAACTATTATTATTGTAGCAATTATGTAGGTATAAATAGATAGCTTTCCTGTTAAAAAACCTGATTTTATTTCTCGCCACATACTTGCAATATTACGCTCCCAGCTGAAAACCCGCATCAATAGATATAGTCCCAGGGTTAAGAGGATAGCACCAAATCCGCTTGATGCCATACCTAGCAACACAAAAGAAGCCCCTACAATTAGAACCAAGGCTATTGGCAAGACGAACTGTTTTTGGACTTTTTCGTCACCAAGTAGTTTTAGAATGCGATAATAGGTATCTTCTAATTCCCTACTCTGTTTTACAGAAACCCTTCTTATAGAAGTTATCTTGATCCTGGATTGGATGATGGGTAGTATATATTCATCCTCTGCACCATCAGTTATAAGGACTATATCTTGTGCACCTGTTTTCTGGATTACATCTTCCAATTGTTTGGACAATATTTCATCTGATTTTAGACCTACGTGTATATCTCCACAGATTGTAGCTACTTCTACATCCTTTTTTTCATTAGTCAGCTGTTTGTATGTTGAAATGGCAAAAAAGATAGCATTAAGATCTGAATCTTCAGGGTCTTCTTGTCCCAGTTTGTTTGCAGCATCAATATTGTCTTTAACTCCAATTATGGGACTTTTTACCTTTGCCTTTCTTCCAAAATCATCATCACGATCTACATTTAGAACAAGGGTTTTCATATATTTCCAATAGCAATATCAATTGCCTTGTATATAAGAATGTTACTATTTACGAAGCTTTGTCTTAAAGTTAATTTTTGATCTTAAGTTGTTTGTTTTCTCCACTTTAAATTCGAAATCAAAATGAGGCACTGTTGAGTTGTGTGACGTTAAAAATATGGATGAAAAAATCGACAATCTTAAAAGTAAAGATGAAATATGTAGCAATAATTTAAGGGAGGCGAGAGATAAAATGGTTAAATTAAGTGAGGTAAAGATAAGCATATCCACAGCGATTGCAGCGGCCTTTGGGTTTATCATCGCATTGATATGGAAAGAAATAATTGTGGGATTGTTTGCACTTGCAGGGCTAACAATCAATGACATAACGGACGTTACAGGTGCAGTAATTGCAATAATTTCTGGAATTATCATAACTCTAGTGTGCGTTTTCGGCATTTTGTATATCTCCAAGTGGGGCGGGATCGGACAAAAATAGGCGATTATGCTCTTCTCTTCCATGATAATTCGGTCATGGGGGGAACTCTTTCTCTTTTTTTTATTTTGTACGTTCACATCTTCAAATTAGCCTTTAATGCAAGTGTTGAGTTTGTATATAAACATATAAATTGGAGTGGCGCCCTCCTCCGACACAATATAAAAGTACTATATTCTATATCCTCCACTATATGGGTGGTGTTGACTGGTTTAAAAATGCAATTATTTATCATATATTAATTGACCGATTCGCCGGTTTTGCTTCCACTGAAAACTGGGATAGACCAACATTCTTAGGGGGAAACATCAAAGGGATAATAGAAAAATTACCTTATCTTCAAAACCTTGGTATAAATACTCTTTGGATTTCCCCGTTTTACAAAACTAATACATATCATGGCTATCACATCACCGATTTCTATCAAGTTGATCCACATTATGGTACAGCAGAGGACATAAAGAAACTCATAAAGACTGTTCATAAGTACGATATGCGAATCATAGCAGATTTTGTTCCCAACCACTGCTCAAGAAAACATCCTTTCTTTCAAGACGCACAACACAACATAAAAAGCGAATATGGGCAATGGTTCTATTTCACCAAATGGCCACACGAATATCTCTGCTTTCTAAGCATTGGAGATCTTCCAAAGATAAATCTCAATTATCTGCCGGCCAGAGATTATATAATAAATGCAGCTAAACATTGGCTTAATCTTGGATTTGATGGTTATAGACTTGATCATGTTATAGGACCATCACATACTTTTTGGGAACAGTTCAGTAAAGAAATAAAAAAAGAATATCCCTATGCTGTTTTAATAGGAGAGGCTTGGATGCAGGGAATCAAATTCAATGAGCTCAGGACAATAAATATAAGATGGAAGTTCTTGAAATGGCTTTTTGGAGCATCTTCAGACAATCTGTTAAAGGAGTACGTCTTAGAACTTGATGGAGTTCTAGATTTCAGATTACAGGAATTATTAAGGGAAAATATTGCCAGAGAAAATACCAGTCAACCAAAAAAATTGCATGAGAAAGTTAAACGCCACTACCGAAAATATCCAGACAATTATTTTCTACCTACCTTTCTTGATAACCATGATATGAACCGTTTCCTATTTGAATGTAAAAACAACAAAGAAAAACTCAAACAAGCGGCAACTATACAGTTTTCAATAGATCAACCAGCAACAATATACTATGGAACAGAGATAGGTATGAATCAGGAGAAATCGATGTGGGAATTCCTTGCGCATGGAGATTTGCAAGCGAGACAACCAATGAACTGGAAACAACAGGACAAAGAATTACTATCCTTTTACAAAAAACTCATAGGACAAAAAAGAGGTTTTCAATCTTAGTATAAACACGATGAAAAAATCAATCATTAATCAAGTTTTACACCTGTCAGTTGCAAGATATAGTACTTTTAATCACCCCATTTTTATGAATATAAACTAGAAGACATGTCACTATCTAAAATTGGAGGAACGGAAAATGATGACGTGGAGATATAAAATACAGGGGGCTAATAGTACTATAATCACTAGCAACTCTGAATATGCCGAACAGAAAAGCAAATTGGGATATATTGTATTCTGCAAAAGAGAGAGCAATATCTATAGATTTAATCACTAGATTCGATTATGAACTTTGCGACTCTGGATTATCTAATTCTTTAATGCTTCATCCGATAAAATATAACAAAAAAAGAAAAACAGGAATAACAACTAGGGTACCACATCGACAAAGATTAAAAAGGGAGCTATATTAACAACGCCCGGGTGAATAATGTGGCAACTCCCTCAAAATACGTCAGACAACCAATAGTAAGTGTACTAGGTCACGTCGACCACGGAAAAACATCATTTTTAGATTTTATTAGAGGTTCTACTGTTGCGGCAAGAGAATCAGGGGCAATAACTCAACATATAGGTGCAACAGAAGTGCCCATTGATGTAATCCATAATATTTGCGGAGATCTACTGAAAGGAAAAAAATTTACATTGCCTGGGTTATTGTTCATTGATACGCCAGGACATCATGCATTTACAACACTAAGAACGCGAGGGGGCTCACTGGCAGATTTAGCGGTGGTAATCGTCGATATAAATGACGGATTTAAACCCCAAACATATGAGTCAATAAACATTTTAAAACAATACAAAACACCATTTATAGTTGCTGCAAATAAAATAGATGCAATTTCAGGATGGCAAACAATCGATAATATAGCAAAGATACGGATAGAGAAACAACGCCCTATCGTCAAAACCATATTTGAAGAAAAGATATATGATATGATCGGAACACTTTTTGAAAACAAGTTACAGGCCGATCTTTATTTCAATATTGCTGATTTCAGAAAAACCGTGGCAATTGTACCGATATCTGCAAAGAAGGGTGAAGGAATACCAGAACTTCTTATGACTCTTGTTGGACTGGCACAGCGGTTTCTGGAGGGGCAACTACACATAGAAAGCGGTCCAGGTAAAGGAAGTGTTCTAGAAGTAAAAGAAGAAGTGGGACTTGGCACGACTATTGATGCTATCATTTATAATGGAACAATAGCAAGCAACGACAAAATTGTAATTGGTACAAAAAGTGAACCTGTTGTAACTGGCATAAAAGCCCTTCTTAAACCAAAACCACTCGATGAAATACGTGATCCAAGAGAGCGTTTTGATATCGTTAAAGAGGTTCATGCTGCGTGTGGTATTAAGATTTCTTCACCCAATCTGGAAAACGTAGTTCCTGGAGCACCAATCAGGGTGATTAGGAATAATCTTGAAGAACTTATTGAAGAAATAAAGAGTCAAACAAAAATAGATTTTGAATTAGATGAACAAGGAATCATGATTAAGGCTGATACAATAGGGTCGCTTGAGGCACTCATTAAAGAATCAAGAGATAAGGGTATCAATATAAGGAAGGCAGAAATTGGGAATGTTTCAAAGAGAGATATTATAGAGGCTGCTGCAACGACAGATCCACTTAATAAACTCATCTTTGCTTTTAACATAAAAATACTTCCTGAGGCAAAGGATGAACTTGCAAATGCTGATACTACTGTTTTCAATGAAGACGTCATCTATACAATAATGGAAAATTATGATGAGTGGGTAGAAAAGAAGAAAGCAGAGATTGAAAGAGAAAGAAGACAGGACTATATACATCCCGGTATGATTAAATTCCTACCTGAATATGTTTTCAGAGTTAGCCATCCTGCAGTTATAGGGGTGCGAGTACTGGCCGGTAGGATAAAAAATGGGACAAAACTGATGAAGACCGATGGAAGAATAATAGGTACGATTAAGGGTATGCAATCTGAAAATAAACCAGTTGAGGAAGCCATACAAGGGCAAGAAGTGGCTATATCAATAGAAGGAGTGACTGTTGGAAGACAGATCAAGGGGAAAGATATTTTCTATACTGATATTCCTGGGAACGATGCGAAAAAAATTCGAGATATGGATGTTTTAAATCTTGATGAAAAAGATGTTTTAAATAAAATTTTTGATATAAAAAGAAAAACCGACAAATTTTGGGGTATGTAAATCTAATAAAAACCCTAATAAGCACCTTCTCAATACGGGTAACCGATGGCATCAAATTCTATTAAATATATCAAAGAAGCAGAGAAAAATGCTATTCATTCCATAGAACTAGCAAAAAAAGATGCTGAAAAGATTGTTGAAAAGGCAAAAAAAGATGCTGAAAACGAAAGGCAAAACATCATACAATCTGCTCAAAAAAAATATAAGGAACTTTGCGAAAAGGCAGAAGCTGCTGCTAGCGCAGATATTGACAAAATCAGGGACAATGGCAAGAAGGAAATTTCTATGATACAAGAGATGGCAGATGACAACATCTCGAAAGCCGTAGATCTGATCAGAATGGGGATAGAAAAGGGGGAATAAACCATATTGTTTCCAGCTCCAATGAAGAAGGTTTCATTAATTGTCCATCAAAGTTATGTAGAAGACGTTATAAAAAATCTCCACGAGACGGGTATGATGGAGATAATTGATGTATCTCGTGAAGAACCAGCGATGTTGGAAGACATGGAAAAAGCATCCATGCATCCAGAGGCTGGTGTTTGCACAACCTATGAATTGAGATTATCTAGATTAATAGACATTTTGAATAGAATCAAATTTAAACCTAGTGGGTTAAAAGCCTTATTTAATCCACAGTTGCCTGAGATAAAAACTGTTGAAGATCGCTTTTTAGAAGAGATTTATTCGTATGCTGAAGGAACTCTGGGTGAAATTGAAAAAAACATACTTGGTAGTGAACAAAAGTTAAACGACTTAAAAGAACAGAAAAACAGGATTAATTTTTACGATCAACAGATCAATTATCTAGTAGATTTTGATATAGATGTTTCAGATATTGGGGAGTCGGAATATTTACTCATTAGGGCTGGTAAAACATCTGATTTATCAAATCTTAAGGTCGAAATTGATAAACTTGACAATGCAACAATATATTTTAAACAGTTCAATAGTGGCAAAAATCGAGAATGGGCAGTATTAATTGCCACTCATATTTCAGAAAAAGAAAAAATAGAAAAAATATGCAGAGATAAAATTACAGAATTTGATTTGGGGGATTTATCCGGTCGGCCCAAAGACGTTTTGAAATCTCTCAAAAAGGAGAAGAAGGATATAGATAAAGAAAAAAAACAGACAGTTTCACATTTACGTGTTTTCGCTGAAGAACAACTATCTGATTTACTTGCTCTCAGGGAAGAAATAAAATTTGAAAGAGTGAGAAAAGAAATTTCTAAAAATTTTGCTAAAACAGATTCTACATATGTGGTAAATGGATGGGTTTTGGAAAAAAATGAGAATAAGTTGGAAACTGCAATATCTGGTGTTTCAAAAGATCATGTGCTATGCAATTTTGAGACCCCATCCGTCAATCCTGATGATCCCCCTACTTATCTTGAAACACCTAAGTGGGCAAAGTCCTTCAAAGGTCTCTTGAGTATGTTTGCAACTCCCAAATATAATGAACTGGATCCAACTATTATTATGGGTATTTTTTTCGTATTGTTTTTTGGTGTCATGCTTGGTGATGCTGGCTACGGTCTTACAATTCTACTTCTTTCACTATTTGGGTATGTCAAGTTTTCAAAATATAGTGAAATGATAGGATCTTTTTCCTTTATGGGGATATGGCTTGGCCTTACTACTACTGTTGTAGGCCTTTTAACAAATAGTTTTTTTGGGGACTTCATTCCTCGCTTCATTTATGGAAATCCAGAATTGCCTTTATACAGCTTAACCGTTGCCGGAATACATTTACCAGCTGAGCCGCTAAAAGATCCACTTACAATCCTTTCAATTGCGTTGATTCTTGGACTCATCCACTTGAATGTTGGAATACTACTAGGTCTTTATCAATCCTATAAACGGAGAGATTTTAAAGAAATGCTTATGGAGCGTTTTTGTTGGATTCCATTACAACTTGGTGGTGGTCTGCTCATTGGGTATTTCATACTTGATTGGCAAATATCGACAACATTGATGTATGTATCTGGAATAATGGTCATAGTGGGGCTCATTCTACTTTTTATTAGTGCAGGCCCAATTGGATTTTTTGATATAACTGGTTATGTTGGTGATTGGCTTTCATATGCCCGTTTGCTGGCACTTGGTCTAGCAACAGCAGGCATGGCACTTGCATTTAACGTTGTTTCGCAGCTCATTCCAAGCATGATTCCTGTGGTCGGAATAATACTACTTCCAATATTACTCATAATTTTACATGTTGTAAATCTTGCATTACAAGCTTTAGGTGCAGGTGTTCATTCACTTCGACTTCAATATGTGGAGTTTTTTAATCGGTTTTACGAAGGAGGTGGACATGAGTTTGCCCCCTTTAAACTAAATAGAAAATATACTAGAATAGAAGAAGAAAAATAGATTATCAATGGAGGAAAAAACTATGATAAAAAAGAGAAAAGCAGCAATGATGGTACTGCTACTTGCAGCAATGTTTTTGTTTTCTGCAGGTATAGCAAGTGCCCAAGAAGGAGATGAGACAACTCAAAGTGACCAAAATAAAATGCTTGTGATACTAGGCTGTGCAATTGCCATAGGCATAACAGGAATATCATCTGCTATCGGGCTTGCACTTGCAGGATCTTCTGCAATAGCGGTAACTGCAGAAAAACCCAATTTATTTGGTAAATGTCTTGTATTGCAGGTACTTCCCATGACACAGTCAGTATATGGACTTCTAACAGCCATATTGCTAATGATGGGTGCAGGCCTGCTTGGTGGCGGATCAGAAGTAGTCGTGGGTTCACTTGCTGGAATGGGCGCGGTCTGGATTGGTCTGGCAGTGGGACTTACAGGAATATCTGCCATAAACCAGGGAATGGTTGCATCATCTTCAATAAGTGCAGTGGGAAGAAACCCTGATGTTGCAGCAAGAGGTATTATATTTACAGTTATGCCTGAAACAATTGCTATCTTTGGACTTCTTGTTGGAATTCTACTTATGACTGGACTTGGACTCTTATAAAGAAGTTAGATAAACATGACTGCAGAAAAAATCATTGAACGAATTAAGAAAGATTCAGAAAAAGAAATACAAGCAATACTAAAAGAAGCAGAGCGACAAGCATCTGGCATCATTAAAGATGCGAAAAAAGAAGCAGAGCACGAATATGAGAAAATGATTGCTGATGGTAATAGACACGGTGAAAATCTCAAAAAAATCCTAGTTTCAAAAGCAAGTCAGGATGCAAAAAGGGGGGCCATGAAAGCAAGAGAAAAAATAATTGAGGAATGTTTTACAAAGGCATATCAAAAATTATCGGAGCTCAGTGGGAAAGAATACAAGAAAATAGTTATTAATCTTACAGAAAAAGGACTAAAAAAACTTAGTGGAGGCTGCTTGGCAATTGTGTCTAAAGATGAAGACAAAGAAATTGCTAAAAACCTGGGTTTGAAAGTAACTGGTAATGTAGATGCTTCTGGTGGAATAATCCTCAAATCAGGCGATGGACAAATAACCCTTGACAATACATTTGATGGCATACTTGAAAGGGAAAAAGACAGAATACGGATAAAGGTGGGAAAGCTGCTTTTCTCATAAAAAATGGAGTAGATATATTTGTTTGAGATAATCTTTGATCCATATAGTTACCCGTTCTGGGTTCTTGTCATCTCCGTAATAGCTGGAGCTGTATTGATTATCTCCCGTCCTTTTTCCACCTATCTCAAATTTGTCTATCCTAACGCAAAGTTTGAGGCTATGGGAAACCCATTCGTTTCAGAGAACGAACTCAGTCGGATGCTAGATAGTAAGAGTTTATCAGGTTTTAAGGAGCTGCTAAACACATCAAAAGATTATAACATAAATGGCGAAAATACATATGATGTACAACAGTCTCTGGATGATGCATTTATTCAAACTGTAGAGATGATGCAGAAAGATAGTTCAAAGAAAATGAAAGATTTCTATGGTGTGTATCTCGAGAAGATTGATATTCATCTAATTAAAAACGAGCTTAAAAATAGGTTAGAAGGGGAAAAAAGTGATGAAACAGTAATTAATCAGGCTGTTTTGGTAAACACAAAAAAGTTGTTACAAAAAATCATGGAAACTGAAAAGGAAGATTTACCTGAGATACTTAAAAGCTATGGTTTTGGCGAAGAAGTAACCCATGTTCTCTCTGATAAGAACGTTGATTTTTTAACAATTGATAACGTAATGGATACCTATATAATTAATAGATTTAAACGGGTAAAAGTACCATACAAATGTGAGCAGGCAAAACAGAAATTTGTCAAAAATATGATTGATATATGTAACATCAAGAATATTTTAAGAGCAAAGCAACTTGACTATGCAAAAGAATCATATGAAAAACTATTCCTTGGAGCGGGGCAAGAAATAGCATCTTGGAAATTTAAAGAGATGGCTGATGTCGATGAAATATCACAAGTAATTTCCAGTCTTGAAGGTACATCCTATTACGGTGTCTTGAAGGATGCTATAGAACGTTATAACAAGGAAGGATCTGTGCAAGTCCTAGAAAATGCTCTTGATGGTCTTTTTTTGAAATTAGTTGCAGATATTTCTACACAGAATTACGTTAGTATTGGTCCTACTATCAGATTCATTGTTTCCAAAGAATTTGAGATAAGGAACTTAAAGATTATTGCAAAAGGCATAGGCGAGAATCTGCCATCTGAAATGATTAAAAGTTATCTAACCTGGGGGGCAAGCTGATGAAACTGGCCGCTCTCTGTGATAAGGATACTGCAGTTGGCCTACGACTTGCAGGCATACAAGAAATATACGTCTCTGAAGGTAATGAAGTTAAACTTTGGAATCAAATATCTGAAAGAGATGACATTGGAATCGTTTTTATAAATGAAAAAATTGCAGAAGATTTGGGTAAATATTTGAAAGAATACAGATTAAGAAATAATGTTCCTATCATCATAGAGATACCTGATAAGAAGGGACGTAGAAAGGATCATGTGGACTTTGTTTCACATTTGATAAAAAAAGCAGTTGGAGTTGAAATCAATAAATAAAGATAAATTTGGAGACTGAAATAGATGTCTAAAAAATCGCAAGAAGGAAAAATAATCAGAATCTCAGGCCCAGTCATAGAAGCAGATGACATGCGTGGAGCGAAGATGTATGATGTGGTGAGAGTGGGAGACGAGAATCTTATCGGTGAAATCATCCGTTTGAATGGGGATGTTGCTACTATACAGGTATATGAAGATACAAATGGTTTAAAACCTGGAGAAAAAGTTATCTCTACAGACATGCCTCTTTCTGTTGAGTTAGGCCCCGGACTTTTAACAAACATATATGACGGCATTCAAAGACCGTTACCTGCCATATATGAGGAAACTGGTGATTTTATTTCACGTGGTGTGGAAGCACATGCAATCGACAGAAAAAAGAAATGGCATTTCAAACCAGTTGCAAAGTCAGGTGATAAAGTAAGTGGTTGTGATGTCATTGGGGAAGTACAAGAAACCTCAATTATTGTTCATAAAATCATTGTTCCACCGGACGTAAAAGGTACAATTTCATCGGTTGAAAAAGAGGGTGACTATACAGTAGAAGATGATATTGCAGTAATTACAACAGACAAAGAAGATGTAAAACTTCAAATGCTTCAGAGATGGCCAGTTCGTAAACCCCGGCCAGTAGCAAAAAAATATGATCCATCGTTGCCACTCATTACTGGACAACGTGTTATTGATACATTTTTCCCAGTTGCTAAGGGGGGCACAGCTGCAATACCCGGAGGATTTGGTACTGGAAAAACGGTTATGCTCCACCAGATTGCCAAATGGAGTGATGCCCAGATTGTTGTCTATGTGGGTTGCGGTGAACGTGGAAATGAAATGACTGATGTTCTGCGGGAGTTTCCAGAGTTAGTGGATCCAAAAACTGGTGAGCCTTTGATGAGTCGAACGGTTCTAATTGCCAATACCTCTAATATGCCTGTGGCTGCTAGGGATGCAAGTGTTTACACTGGTATAACGATAGCAGAATATTATCGGGATATGGGCTATGATGTTGCTCTTATGGCAGATAGTACTTCACGACTTGCGGAGGCAATGAGAGAAATATCAGGTCGACTTGAGGAGATGCCCGGAGAAGAAGGATACCCCGCATATCTAGCTTCACGACTTGCTGAATTCTATGAACGAGCCGGACGAGTAAAACTACTTGGATCAAAAGACAAAGAGGGATCAGTGTCTGTTATAGGTGCTGTTTCTCCACCCGGGGGTGATTTCTCCGAACCGGTTGCTCAGAACACATTACGTATTGTTAAGGTATTTTGGGCACTTGATGCTGATCTTGCAGACAAAAGGCATTTTCCATCAATTAACTGGTTAAAATCATATTCTCTTCATCTTGATGAGGTGAATGGTTGGTGGAAAAAAGAAGTTGGTGAAGATTGGCTTAAACTCAGAAATAAGGCCATGGCACTACTTCAGAAAGAATCGGAACTTCAAGAAATCGTGAAACTTGTTGGGCCTGATGCACTTCCCTCAAAGGAAAGAGCTTTTCTTGAAAGTGCGAGGATGATACGAGAAGATTTTCTTCAGCAAAGCGCCTTCCATGAAGTTGATACATACTGTCCAAGTAACAAACAATATGAGATGCTCCGACTTATGCTTAAGTTTTCAGATAAATTACAAGAAGCTGTTGATAAAAATGTACATATGGATGATATACTTTCTATGAAATCCCGCGAGAATCTGGCCAGAATGAGTACTGTTCCAAATAAAGAATTTGAGGTGAGATTCCAAACAGTGGAAAATGACTTTGAAAAGGAAATAGATTCTCTTATGAAAGGGGGTAAGTAAACATGAGTAACAAAGACATAGAATACACAACAGTGTCTGAAGTTGCTGGTCCTTTAATAATTGTTGAAGGTATAAAGGATGTTGCATACAATGAGGTTGTAAAAATCAAGACATCCTACGGCGAAGAGCGCACAGGCCAGGTTCTTGAGGTATTTTCAGATAAGGCTATTGTTCAGGTTTTTGAAGGAACAAAAGGACTTGACACCGACAAAACTTCGGCACGTTTTATCGGAGAAACTATGAAACTAGGTGTTGCAAAGGATATGCTTGGAAGAGTATTTGATGGAACCGGAAATCCACTTGATGATGCGCCACCAATCATACCTGAGGACAGAAGAGATATTAATGGTAATCCAATAAATCCCTATGCTAGAGAATATCCTCAGGAATTTATCCAGACTGGTATCTCAACTATAGATGGACTTAATACATTGGTTCGTGGACAAAAACTACCGATCTTTTCTGCTTCTGGACTCCCTCACAATGAACTTGCTGCCCAGATAGCAAGACAGGCAAAGGTTCTTGGAAAAGAGGAAAAATTTGCTGTGGTTTTTTGTGCAATGGGTATAACATCTGAAGAGGCAAATCTTTTCATAAGAGATTTCGAAAATACCGGTGCACTTGAAAGAACAGTTATGTTTCTAAATCTTGCAGATGATCCTACGATCGAGCGAGTCATCTTGCCACGTATGGCACTGACCTGTGCAGAATATCTTGCTTTTGACCTTGGCATGCAGGTTCTTGTGATACTTACTGATCTGACAAACTATGCTGAAGCATTAAGAGAAATTGCAGCAGCAAGAGAAGAAGTTCCTGGGAGAAGGGGATATCCCGGATACATGTATACGGACCTTGCAACTATTTATGAGAGAGCAGGCAGAATTAAAGGTAAAAAAGGATCTATTACGCAAATACCAATGCTTACTATGCCTGATGATGATATTACCCATCCAATCCCTGATTTAACTGGTTATATAACGGAAGGGCAGATTGTTTTAGAAAGGGGGCTTCACAAAAAAGACATCTATCCACCTATAGCTGTTTTACCATGTCTGTCCCGTCTAATGGATAGAGGTATTGGAGATGGTAGAACTAGAGAGGATCACGCAGGTGTATCAAATCAGTTGTATGCCGCTTATTCCGAGGGATGTGATCTTAGAGATCTTGTGGCAATTGTGGGTGAAGATGCGTTATCTGATAGAGATAGAAAATTTTTGAATTTCGCTGAAGAATTTGAAAAGAAATTTGTTTCACAAGGTAAGCATGAAGATAGAAGTATTGAACAAACGCTCTCTATTGGCTGGGAGTTGTTCTCAAGATTACCTACTTCTGAACTTAAAAAAATAGATGAAAAATATATCAAAAAATATCTTCCAAAAGGTGGAAAAGAAGAGTAATAGAAATGGTCGAGCAAATACTTGATGGTGTAAGCCCAACAAGAATGGAACTTCTTGAAATTCGGAAAAAACTTACGTTAGCCGAGAAGGGGCACAAATTACTCGAGGAAAAACGTGATGCATTGGTTGAAAGATTCTTTGATATAATTGAGAAAAGAAACAAGTTATCTGGTGAAATGGATGAAGAATTTGAGGGAGCATTTTTATCACTTATACAAGCCCAGATGATCATGGGTGAAAAAAAGGTTGATGATATATCGCGACTAACCGAAGACGTGGGCGAGATATCTTTTGAGAATGACAATATAATGGGTGTGAAAATACCTAAAATGAATGCAGATGGCATAAAAACCACCATTAAACCAACTTATGGTTTTTTTGAAACCTGCTCAAAACTTGATGATGCGCAGAGAAAGTTTAATGCTCTCGTGTCAAAATTAATTCAACTTGCAGATCTTGAAGGTGGTATTAAATCTCTAGCAGTTGAAATAGAAAAAACCAAAAGAAGAGTCAACGTTTTAGAAAACACTTTAATTCCTAAGTTATACGCTACTCGGAAATATATCGAGATGCAGTTAGAGGAACGAGAGCGAGAGGACTTCTTTAGAAGAAAACGGATTAAGAATATACTGGAATCAAAAAAGGCTTAATATGACATCACTAGATGACGATCCCATATTGGGAAGATTTTTTGATACTCCTGAGAAAAAAGCAAAATGGCTCGCTCGTATTAGAATAGGATATATTCTTTGGATATTTTTTGTAGTAATCGGTATCATGTCTCTATTGATATGGTACTTTTTAAAATGAAACGTTTTTGTAGCAAAGCATCAGGACATCTGAATAAGATAAACTTTTTTTAAAAGAAAAGTTGATATATGCATCTATTATTCGGCAGCGTAAGATATTTAGATAGAATGTTGCTACGTATCGTAATGATTTTGTTGATATGGTGAATAGGGTGACAGAGGAACAAAATAAAAATGAAAAATCTTCAAAGGACTCTGGTAAAGAGGAAATGCAGCCTATTGATAGTTGGATTAAATCTCAGAACTTTAAAACTACTGAGGATATAGATGTTCCTGAACGTTTGTTGGATCAGGTCATAGGTCAGGATCAAGCTGTCGACATTGTTAGGAAGGCTGCAGAGCAGAAACGTCATGTTATGCTTATCGGCGATCCAGGTACTGGAAAATCCATGGTAGCTCGGGCAATGACTGCGTTCCTGCACAAGGAAGAGTTGGAAGATATAATTGCTTATCCTAATAATGAAGACTCTAATACACCACACATACGGGTTGTTCCTGGTGGTAAGGCAAAAGAGATTGTTAAAGTTCAGAGGGCAGAAGCCAAAAAGAAAAAAGAACAACAAAGTAGCATGATTATAACCATTGTTTTTATGATTATTGCCCTTTCTATATTTGCAGCGATTTTCCCAATCCTCTCTGGAGATGGGGGTGAGATACATATTGAATATGCGATTTTCGGTGTCATCGCCGCGGTTATGATTTTTCTGATATTTTCAAGAGGTGCGTTAACGCAACGTCAGGAGTTACACCAGGTTCCAAAAATCTTGGTTGCTCATGATAAAACCGATACACCGCCCTTTCTTGATGCCACCGCTGCCCATTCTGGTGCTCTACTTGGGGATGTAAGACATGATCCTTTCCAATCTGCTGGTCTGGAGACTCCTCCGCATCAGCTCGTCGAGGCAGGAGCAATACATAGAGCACATAAGGGTGTGTTGTACATTGATGAAATTAATACATTGAATCTGCCATCTCAGCAGCATCTTCTTACTGCAATCCAGGAGAAAAAATTTCAGATTACTGGCCAATCCGACAGAAGCTTTGGGGCTATGGTTAAAACTGAACCAGTGCCATGTGATTTCATCTTGGTTTCCGCAGGGAATCTGGATGCACTTAAAGGAATGCATCCAGCTCTACGATCCAGGATAAGAGGATATGGTTATGAGATTTATCTGAACAGCAGCATGAGTGATAATGATGAAAATAGGGAGAAGCTCATCCGTTTTGTTGCTCAGGAGGTTGATAAAGATGGTAAGATTTCTCATTTTGATAAGGATGCTGTTGCTGAGATTATTCATGAGGATCAGAGACGTGCAGGCAGGAAGGGTAAACTGTCTCTACGTCTTAGAGAACTAGGCGGTCTGATTCGATCTGCTGGAGATATAGCTTTTGAAAAGGGAGATAAAATTGTAACACAGAAACATGTATTACAAGCAAAGAAAATAGCAAAATCCTTGGAGCAGCAAGTTGTGGATAGAGCTATTGAGCAACGTAAGGATTATCGTTCTTTTAGAATACATGGGGAAGAGATAGGTGTGGTCAACGGGTTGGCTGTGCATTCTGCGGATCCTTCCATGAGTGAATTCTCTGGTATGATATTGCCTATTGTTGCAGAGGTCACACCTGCAGGATCTCGATCAGAGGGGCGAATTATAGCCACTGGAAAACTCGGTGAAATTGCCAGGGAATCAGTTCTCAACATATCTGCAATAGCCAAAAAATATATGGGTAGAGATATCTCTAACCATGATATACACATTCAATTTATTGGTACTTATGAGGGACTAGAGGGAGATTCAGCAAGCCTATCTGTCATAACTGCAGTCATTTCTGCAATGGAGGGCGTACCAATAAGACAGGATGTAGCCATGACTGGTTCTCTTAGCATTAGAGGTACTGTTCTCCCCGTTGGTGGTGTTACGGCGAAGGTTGAGGCAGCCGCGGAGGCAGGCATCAAAAAAGTCATAGTTCCAAAATCGAATCTTAACGATGTCCTTATCGAGGATAAATATGCTGAAAAGATAGAGGTTATCCCAGTCGAAACGTTAAACGATGTTCTAGAGAATGCTCTTACTGGTGCGGGCAAGGATGAATTACTTAAAAGGTTGAAAAACATGAAGCCTCCAATGATAACTGGAAAAGTCGAGTTAGAATCAGAGAAAAAAATCTCAGCTTCTCAAGATTTTAGAAAAAAAGAACAGAAGAGCCATGATTTCTCCGGATCCTCATTGGAAAAAGAGTAATGTTTTATATTAATTCTCTACATACTCTTTTTGTTTTGATATGGATTCCTTACTCATAGGGCGTTTTCAACCATTCCATAAAGGGCATCTACAATTAATACAAGGTGTGTGTGCCGAATATGGTGAAGTTATCATAGGAATGGGATCATCCCAATATGGTAATACTTTAGAGAATCCTTTTACCTCAGACGAACGAAAGCTTATGATAGAAGAATCTCTAGAGAAAATAGGGGTAAAAAACTACAGAGTGGTGTTAATACCAGATATACACAACTATCCTAAATGGGTGGATCATGTCGTATCAATTATATCGGATTTTGATGTTGTTCTTTCAAATAATTCTCTTACAAAACGCCTATTCTCAAAGAAAGGATATGCTGTTAAAGAAACACCTTTGTATGACCGGGACAAATATTCTGGAAAAGAAATACGTAGAAGAATCATAAATGATGAACCATGGGTGGACCTTGTCCCTGAACCAGTGTACAATATAATAAAAAATATAGGCGGTGTAGATAGATTGAAGAACTTATCAAAAAAGTAAGTCTGCATTATTTTTTTGTAAAAGATAGCTTTAACCATTTCTTTTTTCTCAAGAAATCTATGATGCCAGCAGCCACAAGAATGAGAGTTGGAATAATGCAAAGATAAAAGCCAATTCCTAGACCCCAACTGGCGGCTACATAAGCGGTTTCACCAGTGGGTAGTGTTATGTCCAATATTCCTTCACCTTGTAGACTGCCAAGACTCATCTCGCATATTTTTGACATGCCAAAAGAAAATGCAGCGGATACTAAAATGAGAAACAAGATGCTAGCAGATATCAATCCCAGGGAAAAATGTCTTCTCAACACAACGTTTGGTATAAAACTGACTCCCATTAAAATAAGGCCAGAACAAACGATGATCAATAGTATTTCCAGAAAATTTGTGAATACTTCTGGTATTGTAGCAAGCTCAAGATATAATTTGTCTTTGTATGTAATGCTATCTATCATTGTTGGTGGAATTATGTACATTGCACTGTTTTTTTCGGCTAAATGTTCATCACTTGAAGCGTCCAACATCCACCAAGGTTGGAACAAAGATGCAAGTATGATTGCCATGGCCATCAATTTTAAGAATGAGTTTAATGATATTTTTTTAAAAAGAAGGAGCAGTACAACAAGTTCCCCAATGAATATCAAAACCATTCCTGTAACTATGGTTGGCAGAATTGATTCAATTGTCGTAACAATTTTTATATTTCTGTCGTTTGTTAGTTCTATGCTTTTTGATCCGATTAATTTACTTTCTGAATAAACATTAATAGTGTACTTGCCAGGAGGCAGTGAAATGATTTCACCAGATGATACAGGTTCATGTATTTTCCATCCGCCTCTAATGATCTCTATCTTGTGATTTACCTCTTGAATGTGTTCTCCACGAGAATTAAGTAATTCAGTGGTGAGATCAAAATTTGCAGTGAATCTGATGTTTACATGATTACCATCTTCTGGTACAGATATGGTTTTTCTATCCGAAAAGGCTCCATATGATATCTGAAATTCATATGTCGCAGCTGGTAATCTTTCGAATAAGTATTTGCCATTTCCCATATCTTTGGGTATTATCTCAAGAGGTCTGTACATCTCAGAGCTAGTTAAAAACGGTCTGACATCCACTCCTGGACGTAAATCTAATTTATCCTCTATATTTACGGTCAGATCATAAAGATCTATACCTATATCTGCCGATTTTTGCAACCTTGCTATTTCATCATCATAAATGATAAAACCTTTGTAAAATGCTTTCAACACATATGGGTCAGATAAATTGAAAGGAAAACTCAGCATTTTTCCTTTAGCCTGTTTACCTTTTAGTAGTGCATATGAATCAAAAAGATTGAAGGGAACATTCAGTGTTGTCTCTTTGGCATCCCCTGTAGTATTCTTTAGGACAATGATGTTGTCATTTAGCAGAACCCATTCTATATCTCTTATGTGTTTATCATGTTGATCGTGGGTGGTTAGTTTAATGTTTTTTTGCCATGTGCAATAGATATGTAGAACTATGTCTTCTTCTATTTTAACTGATCCAACTCCGATATAATTCTTAGTATCATTTCCAATTTTACGATATATTTTGATAACGTATTCTCCGGGAATAAGCTTGGGAAACTTTATTGTTTGAAATCCAATAAACGGTTTATAGGCAGCACCCAATGAGATTAAAGTGTCATTTTGATACAATTCTACCCATGTGACTGGAAAGGCAAGTCCAGTCAGGTTTACCAAATGCGGATATGATATTATTCTACCGCTCATGTGGGGAATTACTGTAAGGGTGTGTATATTTTGATCTCCTTCAAACAAATCATCCCCGCCTTCATAACGATGTTTAACAAGTGTACGAAAGAGCTTTCCCTCTTCAGCTACATCTTCATAGTTTCCATCTTCTACCGTAAAAAACTCAGCCTCAAACTCAACTCTAAGATCACCTGGAATGTTTACATCATGATCGTCGCCCTTTTCATAGGAATTTCTACCAAATGTAATGGATGCATAATCAACTTCAGTTCCAACAACATCAAGATATTCTCTCACTGCCACTTTTACCTCTATACCATCTCTTTCATTTGTTCCCTGTTTAACAATACCATCGTTAGAAGAGAAGAGAATGGCATGGCACTTACCAGAATCTCCTTCGTCATAGGAAATCCATGCATCTCTTCCAATGTCACAGTCATCAGAGTAGGATATTATCCATTCGCGTTCTTTACCCTCTGGATTTTTATTCATTTGATACTCTTTGATTCTGTCATTTTCTCCATAAACATGTATATATGGAAGTATTTCCCCAAAACACATTTTCTTTATTGCAATGCTTTTAGATTTTAATGAAAGTAATGCACCATATCGTCCATCGACATTTACTATGCCCCTTACTAATACATCCTCTAAAACCTCGTGGTTCACTTTAACACTTATGCGTTTGTCGATGGTTGGACAGTAATAATATTTATAGATATTTGTTGTACGAAGTTCCTTATTTGAGGATTCACTAATAATACCAAGCTCTACCATCAAGTTACCATCGACGACTATTTCTTTAGATACAAGCAGTTGATCTGACGAGATTTCATGCTTGTCCTCAACACCATGATAGTATGAGAATGCAAATGATGCTAGAATGTCAGAGTTCATGATTTCGAATTTTTCTGTATTGTGTTTCATTTTTATGACACATTGGGAAAGTTTACGGTCCATAACTTGTCCCTTTTGTCCCACTACATAGATAATATAGTTATCTTCAGTAATTTTGTAGTAGTCTCCTTCCACAGAAATTCCAGATATTGGTTCATAATAATAATATTCATCCTCGATACTTACGTGATCTATATAGTTTGGTGACGGTTTTTCGTTATCATCATAGTATATAAAGTATCGTTCTTTTCCATCTGCTATCTCAGGTATAAGAAATACTAACCCGCAACTATATATGTGGTCAACATCTGTAAAGTTCAGATGATATATCTGGGATTCTAATTCATGCCATGTATTTCCATCCCAACAACAAACTCGAACCGAATGCTCATTTTCATTCTTTGCCCAACAATTTTTTCCGAATTCAATTCTTATATCAATTGGTTGATATTTTGCATAGGGATTATCAGTTGATACGGGAATTTTAATTTCTTGTCTATATGGCCAACTCTCGTTCCAAAAAGGAGGTGGATCGCCTTCCGAGGAAACAGATATTGTTAACACTGAGGATGCTAAAAGCATTAGAATTAAATATGCTGCTCCTAATTTATTAATCTGCATTTGTTCCCCGTTAAACAATTATTTTTACTATATTAATATATAGTGTACCTTTAATAATATAATAATGTTTTTGCAGTATTGATCTGAGCAATAAAAACAAAACATTTATACGTTGAAATTTACTTTCAGCCAGAAAAGGGGCGACGTTTATGAAAACAAAAAACATGCTTAAAAATATTGGCGTTAAAAATGATAAAGGAATTTTTTATAATATTGTGTTGCTAATGGCAT
Organism: Thermoplasmatota archaeon; assembly: GCA_030616985.1. Classification (GTDB taxonomy): domain Archaea; phylum Thermoplasmatota; class E2; order DHVEG-1; family DHVEG-1; genus JAUWWG01. The sequence goes on along the minus strand of JAUWWG010000008.1, from coordinate 4,924 downwards.
TTGTGGGGGTAGGAACCATAGCTCGAACTCTACTTGTTGGATGGAATCTCCAGCCATTCCCCAATTTTGAGATGATAATGGTAATAACCTTTCTTGCAGCTATTTTCTTAAGGTCGACTATGGCCATTTTGGTACCACTTCTTAGTATGATCTTCAGTGATCTGTTACTCGGAAATTCAATTTTTGTAGGAAATCAGATGAACAGAATTGTTTTGTTTACTTACTCTGGATTTGCAATGATTGCTCTTGTAAATATCTTTAATAGAAACAAATTTGGAAAGGGCCTTGGAGAATTAAAAGTTAGAAATATTGGTATGGCTGCAGGGCTTGGAATTGGGTTTGTATTGATATATGACATATGGACCAATATTGGCTGGTGGTATTTAATTTATCCACACACAGCAAATTCCCTGGCTGCGGTTTTTACTGCTGGAATTCCATTTATGATTTATCATATGTTATCTGGTGTGTTTACCTTTACTGCAATAGCTCTGCCAATTGTAGCATATGTTTCCATGGGGCATAAGATTGAGATGCCACTTAAAATTAGAAATGTGCATAAAATTCCAGTTGCAATATTGGTGTTATGTTTGGTCGCGTTGTCATTTACAGGAACGGCAATGCAGATGCCTGAGAAAAGTGAGGTATGGCTAGAGAACTCGGATGAAACGAGTGTAAAGGTAGTTATAATGGGTGATGGGTGGAAGGTGCAGGATAACGTCATTGCATATGATGGAGATACTGTTTTTTCCATTTTAGAAGAAATTACTCAGAGAAATGATATTTTGCTTGGATATACGTATTACGAACAGTTTGATTCAGTTTTGATAGATTATATTAGCAATGATTTGAATGGCAAGGATAATATGTATTGGCAATACTATGTAAATGGTAACATTCCAATAGTGGGATGTGACAAATATGGTGATATTTCTAATGGAGATTGTATCGAATGGAGATTTGAGGTGGTACTCTATTAATTTTTGAAAAAGTTTATATTGCAGGACCAGATAATGGGTAAAAACGAGGGATATATATGGCTATAGGTTTCGTACTGATAAGCGCTGCACCTGCACATGAACATGAGGTATATAACAAACTCTCCAAAGTACCGCAAATTGTTGAACTTCACCCCCTCTTTGGGGAATATGATCTTATAGCTAAAATAGAGGCGGAAGATTTTGAAAGACTTGGAAATCTAGTTGTAAACAAGATTAGATCTATAGAGGGAGTGATAGATACTAAAACACTAACAGGAACGAAATTTTAAGAGGTGAAAAAAAATGTTAAGCTATTTTTTGAGTATGTTGATGCTGGTATTTGCCGTTGCAAGTATCATCGCAGGAATATTTACTGCGTATTTTGGATCTGGTAAGAGCAGAGCAGTTGGAGCAATACTCATAATAATAGGATTAATCGTGTTTGTCCTATTTATGTGGGGTGCTGAGCTTTTAACCTCATTTATGGGGGCACCTCCAACAATAATGAACTTCCGTGGGGTTATAACCAACGGTGTTGTAGCAGTCATTGGTGCTGTTGTAGGGGCATTAATTGCTCTTGGGATATTCCTAATGGCAATAATGAAGGCCTAAACCATATCTAAAAAATACTTGTGAATCCTGAGATCGCTGGTGAGTTCAGGATGAAACGATACGGCTAGGGTATTATCCTGCCTAGCCATTACTATTTTTTTATCTATTTTTGCAAGGACTTTGCATTTTCCCCAGACTTTCTTAATTATCGGTGCTCTTATAAAAACGGCATTATATGGTGAAGAAAAACCCTGAATGTCGATAGGTTTCTCAAAAGATTCTTTTTGTCTTCCAAATGCGTTACGCTCGACCTGCATGTCCATTGCATTTAAAAGTTTCACATCCTTTACATTATCACTTAGTTCCTTTGAAAGTATTACGCAACCTGTACAAGTTCCCATTATCGGCAAGTTGTTTTCTTTAATTCTTTCAGAAATGATATTGTACAAATCTGATTTGTGTAAAACTCTAGAGATGGTTGTACTTTCTCCCCCTGGTATTATTAAAGCATCTATGTCAGTCATTTTTTCTTTGTGATTAGCGACAAAAACTTTTCCAGAAGTGTTAGTTTCCTTTAAAGCAGCCTCCATGGAAGCGATATGCTCTGATATTGCTCCTTGTATTCCAAGTACTCCTATGGATACTTTTCTTACCATCCTCTTTCCTGCAACATTTGTTCTGGAGGGATAGTTCCTATTTCTATACCAGGCATTGCTTCTCCAAGGTTTTTACTAATCTTAGCGATAATATCTGGTTCATCATAGTGTGATACTGCTTCGACAATTGCTTTTGCCCTTTCTTTTGGATTGTCTGATTTGAATATTCCTGATCCCACGAAAACTCCATCGCTGCCTAGTTGCATCATTATGGCTGCATCTGCAGGTGTGGCAATGCCACCCGCTGCAAAATTGACTACAGGTAAACGCTGTAATTCTTTTATCTCTTTTAAAATGTCAACGACCTCTTTTAGTACATTGTCATATCTATATTCCTCAAAAACAATGGTGTTTTTCTCGATTTTCTGATTCGTTAGGGTTTTTATTGAATTAACATAACTCTGCGTATGTTCTTCTGCTAGTTTATATAAATCCGTTTTATCCATGTCTTTTAATGTTCTTATCATACCTGTAACCATTCTTTGATGTCTTATGGCTTCAATGATATTACCTGTTCCAGCCTCTCCTTTCGTACGAATCATGGCAGCTCCTTCCCATATTCTTCGGACCGCTTCACCAAGGTTTCTACAACCACATACAAAAGGAATGGTAAACTTGTGTTTATCTACATGGTAAAAGGGATCTGCGGGTGTAAGTACTTCAGATTCATCGATCATGTCTACGCCAAGAGATTCTAGGGCCTGTGCCTCGACAAAATGCCCAATTCTTACCTTAGCCATAACGGGAATGCTAACTTCATCCATTATCTCTTGTATGATTGCTGGATCTGCCATCCTTGCCACACCGCCATCTGCACGAATATCTGCTGGAACTCTTTCAAGTGCCATCACTGCGACGGCACCACTATCCTCCGCAATCTTTGCTTGGTCTGCATTTGTGACGTCCATGACTACACCACCTTTCTGCATTTTAGCAAAACCTTTTTTTAACAGAGTTGTACCAAATCTTAATTTTGATATGTCTGATTCTTTCATTAATTTTGACCCCCAAATATGTTAGATCCAAACCCAATATCCACAACCCATTATTAAGGGCTATGGTTACACACAAAAATATTGATTCAAAAACACGTGGTTTTTCAGAACGATTCTCATCTTCCGTTTTTTATCGATTCTATCATTTCTTTTCCAAAGGGGGTCAGACCATACAGTTTTATATCTCTTCCCCCGCTCCCACTCTTAATTTCGACTATGTTTAGACTAAGAAGGGACTCATCTTCTCTATAGCGGGATTGCATTCCTCTTATGGCTCCAATCACATTTGTAGGGGTAGTTTTAACGTTATATGCTATCTCTGAGGTATAACTACAACTAGGACTTATATCAAAAGATATTCGGCAATCTTCTTTCTAACATTGCTTCTTCTCAATGCTCTTACAACCAGAGGTCTTAGATCTTGAGAAGACTCCAGTTCACTACTATCCTGCATCCCATCCACTTGCCTTCACAAAATGAATGCCGTTCCTCCATTAATAAAGTATCGCTCAATGGATATTTACTTGCACATATATCTACATATCCAACTGCAGTCTACAATTATATACTAAAGAATTAAAGAGAGGAACGAAACTTTTTTTCCTTCTGGAGTTATCTGATATTTAGATTAAAAATATGGGAAAGGGGGTATTATTAATACCCACCAATTTTCAAGCTTGGATCGCCAAGGAGTACCCATTCTTCGATTGTCTTTCTGTCTATTTGGTCAGAGTGTATAGCGCCTATTATGTTTATGTAATCCGTTATTGCCTGACTGTGAGCTTCACCAAGAATATATTTGCTTTGGTTTGCGCATGCATCAAAGAATCGTGGGTTAATCCAACCGCCAAGCCCTGAAGCGGCATATCGGTTTACATATCCATATCCAAGTCCAGCGTTTGCTATGGTTCCAATGGAACCTCCACCTTCTTCCATTAAAAACCATGAAGCACTGTCTCTGGGCACCCACTCCATGTAAAAGAGTCTAAATGGTGCTTCGAAGAAGTATCCTTTTATTCCATATTCCTTAATGTCCTTGAGAATATTGGACATTGTTACGTTAAACTGGCCGTTGTGACATCCACCAATAACCATAACTGGAAGCTTATAACCATTTGTGTATTTGCTCATGTCTCTGAGCTGGAAACCCTGGATAAATTCATGATTTTCATCATCTGGTGGGTGATTTCCCCAAGATGCAGGATTTCCATGCCCTGCAAAATGAATGAAGCCAGCACCTGCACTTATGGCATTTATTACATCAGAACTACCCGTCCAAGCACCTGGTATAGATAGCCATAGTTTTTGAACATCAAATCCTGCGTTTTCCAGTGTGTCTACTGTAACACCCGTTGATATCTCTCCTTCATATACGCCATGTGTAGCACCAGGATTCCGGCTAGGTGGAGATGTGTCTCCTGAAATTACAACTGCTTTTTTGAACCATGAATCCTCGGCTGTATTTTCATAATTGATAATTTTATCTACAACAACACTCACTTCAGATGAATATCTAAATGGAATTCTTCCAACATACACATCAGGGTAGTAATCCGGTTTGTCTTTTTTCCCAACAAAATTTGACCATTCTGCAAAGATACCATTTCCATTATCATCCCAATCCTCAAAAACAGTTTCGTTTTCTACGATCTTGTAAATATCTGAATAGTAAAGATCACTGGAATATCCCGCTTCCCAGCCATCATCGTTGTTGGTAACTCGCTCTGGTATGTGCCAGCCG
>JAUWWG010000139.1 GCA_030616985.1 Thermoplasmatota archaeon | reverse complement strand
CTTATCTAGTGAGCTTTGATTTATAAATGTTTTCACGTGTCCTAAAAAGTGTACCAAAAAACCGTCACAAAAATGTATCAATTTGGTACTGTCGTACGCCTATGTATATGTTTTAGTATATCACATAGCAAAATACCGGAGATTTATCATTATGTATTGCAGTTATTTCATTTCTACCTTAACATTAATACGTTTTTCTCATCTCTAAAAGTAGCCTTTGCCTGTCCCAAAGTTCGATTTCGAGTTTTTCAGCTAACTTTTTCGCAGGTTTTGTGAAATCAGTTACAGTAACAACCAATGCATTTGTTGCATCATAGTAACGTTTTGCGGCAAATACCTCCTGAATCGCAGAGTTACCAATGTTTCCTTTCCGTCGTTTAGCCTGAACCACCGTTCACTTTCCATACTGTTCAATTACTAGATCAGCTCCTTGATCAGTATAGTCAGTCACAGTAACTCGGTATCCACTCTGTTCAAAGAAACTTTTTAAAAACTTTTCGAATTCTCTTCCGGTCATCAGATCGATGCTTTTTTGTTTCCCCCATGCTGACTTTTCCATTTTGTTTTTTTGTTTTCTGATAATGGTTTCTATCTCACTAGATGTTAAATCATAATATTTCTCCTGGAGGAACTGATGGAAACGGGGCATATGGTTTTTGTAATCACTGCCGTAGTGTTTAAGGAAACATTCGATGTAGTCAGCAAGGAGTATCCAGTTTCTATATGGTATTTCTTTTTTGAATTCTTCGAATTCCTCTTGCTCTTTTTGGTCCTTTATCTGAGGTTTGAGGGAGATTAGGAACTTCTTCAACGGATTCTGAAGGATCGGTATGTTATATTTTGATTTCAACATCTGTTGGACATTTCTTAGATTCCTGTTTATATTGTTGTAGTGCTGATATACATGTCTTCGCAATTGTTCATATGCTCCTGCTTGTGTTGTTGCAAGATAAAAACAATCATTAGCTTGTTGGATATATCCCAGTCGGTATAACGCATTGCCTTTTTTTGTTTGAAGAATTGTATTATATGGGTTTTCTCGTAGTCCCAGATTGTAATAGTCGATGGCTTCGTAAAATCTTCCCTTTCTATAGCAAGAATTTCCTTTTTTTAGCCGAGTTGAATCGTTATGGGTCATGGTTTATTTCCACCACCATTTATTTCTCCTCAGGTTATAAGTGGAGTAGATGAATAAATATTTTTCTCTAATAATAGTCTCTACGAATCGTTGAGTTCAAAAATAAATTATTGAAGACAACAAATATTAAGATGCACCTGGTGCACCCTAATAAATGGCAAAATGCGTGGTAGGAGAAGATTCGATAGTTTATAGGAGTCCTTTTCTTTTTCGAATGATCAATCCTCTAGCTTTTTCTGCGTGATTAACTTCCGATTTTAAAATGCACTAAGTATTGTGCCAATAATTTCAGAGCGGTTTGTGTCTAGATAGTTAGATGAATCGACAATTTCATCAATTTTTTGAAGGACTGTCTTATCAAGAGCAACTCCAACCTTTATCTTAGACGTACCCATAGCGGTGCACTTGGTGCACCTATATATAGGCAATCACTAACAAAATTTTTTGACAAGCCCTCATTCGTAGAGACTATTTGAACAATAAACTTTATTAAATAAAACGTTATGAAATCCGTTAAGGGGGATACGCCGATTTTCACAATAATTTTCACGTGTTTCACAATCATCTACACAGTAATTTACATAACAATCTACATGTAATCTTAACATTGCCATATCAATTCATACGATTTTTTAAATTGATTTTTCTTACAATATTACTTCATAACATCAAAGAGATACAAATATTGTATCGATACAATTGAGACATAATTTTAATAAAAAATATATATCATCTATCTAAAATGGATTTATCTTTTATCCCAACCTGATTTAGTACTTGTTGTATTTCGTCATAGTATATCTGGTTTTCATCACTTAGTCTCAATAAGGCTCTTTCCCGGCTTATTAAACCCTCTCTAACCATTTTGGCATATAGGTCATCTTTTTCGGTCATGTTGAGTGTTTTCATATATAAAAAATCCTTTAGATGCCCTATTTTACAATCGAATCTCCAACTTGACTTAAATTTGTGAGGGTAATCCCATCCAAGTTCCGCTTTTAACCTTGATTCGACCTCTTCCTCTTTCCATGGAATATAATGGAACAAATCTATAAATGTCTTATCGGATGCAAAAAAGCGAGGGCCTATTGCATAAGGATTTCCATATAAATAGCCCTTTACAATAGTAGGAATGCACATGGGATGATAATAAGAAGGATTTTTCATTGTCTCACGTACTATTCCATAAAGACTCGTTATAAAACTCAACTCATGATCCTGATCCCTTGATACATTAAGCAGCTCCTTTTTAAAAGATGTATCTTCATAAGGATTGCCACCCGTTATGACACAATTTATATTATATTTTTTTGAATATTTTATAATACCCGACAAAATAGTTTTGCATGCAATACATAGCATGGGTATTGTTGCTGGTGATGGTTTTCGGAGCCAACTCATTAAATTATGTTTAAATGTTCTCTCGTGGATTCTATTTTTCAATTTGAATCTAACGACATCTATGCCCAATATATCAATTGCATTTTCGATGTTTATTTTTGCTCGTGGATCAGTAAATGGATTCTCGTAATTTACAGCAAGAACCTTCATATTATAATCCTTAACAAGTTTCAGCAAGGCATAACTACTATCTCTTCCCCCACTTAATCCCATAACACAGTCGTATTTACTTCCAGTTCTTTTCTGAGAATCCAATAATTCTCGTAATTTTGTTTCACCGGTATATTCAAATTTTTTGTAAGAATTGCAATAGTTACAAACACCGTCTTTATCAAAGACAATATTCGGTGTTGATCCTGGAAGCACACATTTGCTACATCTATTCATTTTCTCTACCTATTACAAATTTATATATTATATTTTCCCATATAAAATCTTGATCTATAAGAAACTAGAGATAAGTATTGAGAACAATTAAAGTAGCAGTTACATTCACAATTCTCTGAGTGGGTTTTTTCATTTTGACATTTTCACACATTATATTTATATACCATCCCAAACAAACCCTCAGTGATAAACCATAACACACTATGCATTATTGGAACATGCATCGTCAAAAAAAGACGTTTAAAGACGTCTAAAAAATGAAAAGAAAGGTGGAAATGAAGAGGATAGAAATGAATAATGAAAGCTTAAAGACAATAAAAATATTAAGATTAAAAACCAAAATTAAGATTTTTCTGGCAGTATTTTCTTTGCTAACAGTATCTGTTTCGTTATACACATCGGCAATAAAAGAAGATTCTGATAACCCTTTTTTTATGAATAATGGTAATATAAATGGTAAATACCCCTCAGCATGGTCTGAAAGTCAGATTGGAGGAGCCGTACAAAACAATCCACCAGAAATCCCTGTTAAACCATTCGGCCCTGCATTCGTTGAAATGGGTGTGAAATATACCTATATGACTACAACTTTTGATAGGGACGGTGATCAAATACGGTATCAATTTGATTGGGGCGATGGAGCAAGCAGTAGTTGGACTGATTTTGCATCATCTAATATCTCGGTTTCAATGTCTCATATATGGAATGTAATTTCAGATTATCATGTTAGAGTGCTTGCCCAGGATATAAATGGCAGAAACAGCAGTTGGTCCCCAGTTATCAATGTTGTAGTATCACAAGTATATTCTAAAAAAATGCCCCCTTTTACAGTTGTCAGTGATAATAATTTTAGTGATTACATATGGAATAGCAATGGTAACCACTGGGATGCAACAGGTAGTAATATTCAGCAGGCTATTTGGGATTTAAATAGCACTGATGGAGGTATGGTATGGGTCGGAAGTGATGTGGATCTTTCAAATCCAATCAGATTAAGAGATAACGTCATCCTAGATTTTCAGAAGAACCAAGTTACCTTAAATGGTGACAT
>JAUWWG010000009.1 GCA_030616985.1 Thermoplasmatota archaeon | reverse complement strand
TTAGAGATAGCGTCCATATATACAACATCAGGAGTTACTGTAGAAATAGCTCAATCATTTCTATTGGCATTGCTCTATTCCACTAGTGTTGTGAGTATTGTTTTTTTCTTCAGCAGCATTATGAAAAAAACAATTACATCCACACTTATCGGCTTCTTCATTTTAATGATGATACTGCCAATTATTACTACTGTTTTTACAGTTGCTGAGGTAGATCCCTGGTTTATTGTAACTCATAATGGAAATCTAATTACTAATGTTCTGGGAACTGGAAATGGAGGTGGTTTTGGCTCAGGTCACCCAGGTCAAGAATTTAATTTAACTATCTTTGAACCAGAGTTGTGGAGTGGTATCGGTGTTATGTCAGCTTATACTATTGTCTTATTTTTGATAGGTATGGTGTTTGCAAATAGACGGAGGATGGAATAATCCTAGAAAATAACTAAGAGCGGAAATTCAATGAAAAAAAGATATATAATTACCATTAATCTGTCACTCTGAATAATAAGAAATGGATACGGGGCATCCAACTTTTAGCAAACATTCCTGATGCGGGCATGATTATAATATAAATAATAAAAATAAGATAGGTCACTATCAAAACCTTAATTTTATGTTAAAAAATGTGTCGGGCCTTTAACTTTTGTAAGATGAACCCGTCTCGGACCCTACACGCAAAGGTTAAAGAATTTTGCTGGGGGAATTGTACAATGACTACTAATTCCCCCCAGCGGCTTAATATTATCGGCTATTTTTTTACTAGTAAATTGCAGTTCCCTTCCCGAAGGGAGCACCCTCTCCTAGAAAATAAAATTTTTTACCGGCAAATTCGCGTTCAAATCTCGTCCCCTGCACTATTTTTACCTGTGGAAAAGATGCGGACATATGAATAAGGTTGATTCATTATTTTGGATGACTTTCAAAGAAATCCCATATAACGTCTGTTGCTGAGATTTCTTGGTATGGATCTTTATCTGATCCTGGCCACCAATGTTCTCCATTTACAATAGTGCATAGAACAACTTCAGTACCGTTTTTTCCTTTTGAATATGTATCTATTACTATGCTTCCACTTTCACTAATATTTGTTTGGGGAATGGGATCACATTCATTATGTTGTACCCAGAACGATATGGATTCATTAACTGATAGATCGATTCTACTTCCACTTGTGTTCTCCCCACGTCCTCCATCATACGGAACATTTTCATCTAATTTACCATGCAGGGCAATAACCGATACAGGATAGTCTGGTTCAGGTATAACATATAATGGAGAGCCTTCTGTTGCTTTTCCACCTATTGTTCCGGCACAAGGGGCAATAGCCGCAATTACGTCAGAAAGCTCAGTGCCAAGACGATATGCCATCATTGCTCCATTTGAATGTCCAGTAATATAAATTCTGGATGGATCAATATTCAATTGTAATTGAAGTTTGTTAACAAGTTCTCTGATGAACTTAACATCGTCAATGTTTTTTTCTAATGCAATTCCACAGCAATGACCCGCATTCCAAGTTCGCATAAAAAGGAGAAACCGACTTATTCCATTTGGGTACACAGCAATAAATCCCTCTTCATCGGCCTTTTCGCTGAATTCAGTTTTCTTTTCCATCGTCTGTGAACGCCCTCCACCTCCATGCAATACCAAGACAAGAGAAGCCGGTGTGCTACTATTGTATGTTGGGGGGATATGAATCCTGTAACTTCGTATCCGCCAGTCAGATAGTATAAACCGTATATAATCTCCCGGTGATGTGGGAAGTTTATTTTCGTTGGTGAAATCAGTTACATGTGAATTTACAGAGCATTTTGGAAGTAAAAATGCAGAGGCGTCAGAGGCAAGAAATAGCATCACCACTCCAATTAAAATCAATATTTTTTTATTCATATATCTTGTATCCACTTTTATATAGTAAATTATTAAAAGTTAAGACTATATATATTTTATTACAACTCTTACCCAGATTCCGGCAAGTACGCATGGTTTAAATAAGATAAATTATATTATTATGAAAGGAAGATAATATAGGGTGGTATTAAATATGAATACTATTGGAAAAACAAAATCGGTAATTTTATCGGCGATAATCATCGTAGTGGTTTTTATCCTTTTATCTGGTTGTGTTACACCTTCTGAGTATATGGTTGAGATGCGTGATGGTATACATCTTGCAACGGATGTTTATCTACCAACTAAAGATAATTTGCCTCATGGGTCGATTCTTATACGAACCCCATACAATAAAGACGGTCTTCGTTCAATGGGGTCAGACTTGGCAGATAATGGGTGGCCTGCAATCAATCAGGATATGAGGGGAAGATATGCTTCTGAAGGGATTGATACAGTATTTCGAAACGCGCATACAGATGGACCAGATACGCTGGCATGGATTGCAGATCAAAGTTGGTCAAACGGGAAAATTGCTACCTATGGTGGTTCTGCTTTAGGAATCAATCAATACTTTATGGCCGGTGCAAATCCGCCAAATCTTGCTTGTCAGTATATACAAGTAGCTACTCCAAATCTTTACGAACATGCTGTGGTCCAAGGAGGTCAATTTAGAAAAAGCCTTGTTGAAATGTGGTTAGAGGGGCAGGGAAGTCTCTTTGTATTACCAGAATATTTTGAACATGAAAACTACACTCTTGATTATTGGACTAATGTTTCACTTGAAGACAATTGGCAGGATGTTAACGTGCCTGCGATTCATATTGGTGGATGGTATGATTGTTTTGCTCAGGGAACCGTGGCTGGTTTTATGGGCTACCAACATCTTGGAGGAGTTGGAGCTAACGGTAAATCCAAGCTTATCATGGGTCCTTGGACTCACGGTGGGGGAAGAAACCAAGGTGAGTTAGTTTATCCTGAGAATGCTGTTGACAACTTTTCATTTGACATGTTTGTCGATATGATCAATCAATATACCATGGATGGACCTGATAATTTTGATCAGTGGCCTGCTGTATCATACTATGTGATGGGAGATGTGGACACAATAGATGCTCCAGGTAATGAATGGCGCTATGCTGATGATTGGCCTATACCTTATACAGAACTGGAATGTTATTTTCATGGAGATGGAACATTAAGTACTTCTCTTCAGGGGGAACATGGTCCTTTGACATTTACGTATGATCCAACAGATCCAGTACCAACTTTAGGCGGACAGAATCTAAATATTGCAAGGGGCCCTTATGATCAGAGAATAGTAGAGAATAGAGATGATGTACTGGTTTTTACAAGTCAAATTTTGGAAGAACCTATAGAAGCTACTGGTCCAATTAAAACAAGATTATATGTTTCATCGGATTGTCCAGATACTGATTTCACAATAAAACTTACCGATATTTATCCTGATGGGAGATCTATGCTTATTACTGATGGAATATTGAGAATGAGGAACCGAAATGGTCTCGATCATTGGGACTTTATGGAACCTGGGGAAGTTTATGAAATCGAGGTAGATGTATGGGACACCTCTTACATCTGGAATGTAGGTCACAGAGTTAGTGTTGCGATTTCCTCATCGAACTATCCGCGATTTTTAAACAATCCAAATACTGCTGACCCAATAACAAAGAATACCACCTACAATATTGCCCATAATACTCTGTATGTGGATACAAATTATCCTTCATGCATAATACTTCCATGGGTGGAATCATGGGCACTAAGTGCCACGCCTGAAAAACCAGAAACACCAAGTGGCTTCACAACTGGAAAAATAGAGCAATCTTATACATATTCAAGTTCTGCTTTTGACACAGACGGGGATCAAGTCTATCTTCTCTTTGATTGGAATGATGGTACAAGCAGTGGATGGATTGGACCTTATGAGTCTGGTGAAACTGTAAAAGTAAGTCACACATGGACAAAAGGTGGAAGTTACAACATTAGAGTAAAGACAAAAGATATGGGTGGTGTGCAGAGCGAAGAATGGTCTGATACTGTTACTGTTGATGTGATGGGGACCAAACTAACGAAAAATCCATCACTAATTAGAATTCTGGATAGACTGGCGGAGAAATTTCCGATGTTGGAACAATTACTTTCAATTTACAAGAGTGAATCCATTCTTTCATCGTCACAATAATGTTGCAATCACTCAGAAATTGATATTTCCTTCCATGCCCGGTAGCCTAGTTTTTCTGCTCCATCACTTTTGATTAGACCTATTGAAGTGGTTTCACTTAAATCATGTAGCTAGGCATAACCAAATAAATGCAAATCGATTCCATGTTCTGTTGTGAGATGACTTGAAACATTGAGTAGGAAATCTGTTTGTCCTTGTTCACCTCCAAAGAATTCTAAAGAGGACAAACCAAGCTCACTAAATCCAAAAGGTTTACCTGGCATATATTGTAAGGCAGCTGAATAATAATCATCAGGTATGTCAGATGGCCTGTTTTCCACTGCAAATTGGTTTTTCAGAAGAATTTCCAAACCGTTATTCCTTTACTTACATTGTTTCCATTATGATCATAGGCAATTATTTTTATCTCGTGATTCCCAAATGCAATTTCATTCCATGTCCACATATATGGTACCTCGACGTCAGTTGCTTTTAATAGGTCATCAATGTAGAACTCCACCTTACTAGATTCCATCTCCTCATCTTGCATAATGACATTTATGTTTATTTTTCCAAATATTATAGTTTTTTCTGAGGGTGCCAGAGTTACCTTTTTGTCAAAGACATATAGACAACTTTCTTCTGGTTTTTCTAGCCTCACGAGTGATTTGGTATTGCTCTGTTTTTCAATGACAATAACATTATAGACTTCAAGAGATGGAACCACAAATTCCACATACTCTTCGTCAATGGTAGGCTCAAGTAGAGTTTTTCCCTCAAAATCGGGCGAGATGACATATATCCCTCCAACATCAAATGGTTGTTTTTTCATTCTAATACGTACATTCTCTTTTGGATTGATTTCATCATTCGATTTAGTATGATCATAATTTACTAGATGTATCATGACGCGATCTTCAGTTGGTTGATAATATGGGGATGAGACTATCTTGCGATCTGCATTTTCTACTGTTATTATGTCCCCAGTATGGGTTTTTATAACATCTTCTATGTCTTGCCTTATATTATCATCATATGTGTGGTAATATTCTATGCCTTTGTCCTGTAACATGAATATGAACGACCCATTGCCATAATCTACTTCACCATCTATTGGATCAAAACCAATTTCCTCTGGATTAAAAACTAATGCTTTTCCACCCTTGCTTACATACTCTTTAATAATACTTTCCTGGGAATCAGTTATATCTATTACTGAAGGTACAAGTATAAAAGCATAATTGCTAAGTTTATCCAGAGTCAAAGATTCGTTAATATAGTAATTATCCCCATCGAAAATTACTTCAAAAGGTATGTTAGATTCCGCAAGAGCCTGAGCAAGACCAAGATACGTATCTGTTTTAGTTCTCATGCCTTCCCCGTAGAGATAGAGAATGGCTACAGGTGTATCTATTATGGACTCAGCATCATAGAGATCTCGGTGAGCTAATACAAAACCACCAATTTTTCCACATCCGTTCCAGTTGTCTGGCTTTCCCCATGGCTTGAAATAGTAATTGACAAAAGATCCTCTATTAGCATAAGCCTCGGCACAATGTATGGAAATATAATTAGTATAGTATTTTTCCCATGGTAATGGACACGGATTTGGGTTTACGGCTACTACTGCTTCGGTATCCATCAGTATGATGGCTGGTGCACCTGTCGCCGCTCTTGCAAGTTTTTCCCAGGCAAGCCACTTATTTCTTGGGAATTTGGGTAGTTTTTCTTCTTCAATAGTGGTGTATTTGTTCTCAAAGGTGAAAAAATCAAGTAATTCGCTGAATTGCAAACCTTTTGGCCAGTATCCGCCCCCACGATTGGTGCCCAGTGCATAAGAATTGGCACCTATGGCAATATCCTTTCCTTGATCTGTCGCATAATTTCTCAATTCTTGGATTAATCTTTTCTTCGCATGATAATTACTCTCTTCAAGATATATAATATACTCTTCTATCAAGGGATCTGCCGATGTTCTTTCCAGATATGTTAGATCTATTGTTTCTGCTATTCTGTTACGTAAATCATGATTGTCAATATCATCTATACCAAACATGCTTTGGAGCTGTGTCGGAGTAAATTTTTCTTTTAGATATGTTCGAGATCCCTCAATGGTGTGATTACTAAATCCTGGTGGATTAATATCTAAATATTGGGCGGCCCATTGATAGATGGGAAAAAATCCATTTCCCTGAATTTCATCCAGTACAATTAAATCTGCACCAGCATCAATAGCCTTTTTTCCGTGTTCTATACACCAATCAATGAAATCGGGATTGCTTGCACACATCCAGTATGAACCTGCTTCTTGATCCCAATAACACATTTCTCCATCTGGGCTGCGGCATGCGAATTCTTCTAACAAATCGCCTTGGAGGGATTCATGACCCTGAGTAGTTAAAATAGTTCCTGGAACTAGTAACCCTTGATCATGTTGTGACTGGACAAATTCTTCATCAGACTCATACGTTTTGCCAGAATATATTGATTCAAAGTACCTGCCATAGGCAAAAGGAGACGAGAGATTACCTACAAAAAATCCATTCCATAGGCCATTTACAGTAATGTGAAATTTTTGAACATCATTTGGAGGTAATGCTACCATGCTGTAAACTTGAGTTTTTTGAAACCATGCCCCTTCCAGACTTCCCATGATTTCAAAGGAAGAATTCGTTGATTCAGCGGTTTTTTTGAGGACAGTTTCACTACTTTCAATTGAAAAAACTCCCATCAACAATGCCATTAGCAATATTAACGCCAATATTTTCTTCATATTATCCCTCAATATTAAATATTGATATAGCTGTTAGATTAAATGCGACAATTTTCTTTTTACATAAATAATATAAGACATATTGTATATATTTTTTCCTAGTTCCTTATATGGGGTTAATTTCTAAAACTTATTGATTGCATTGTTGTTTTCAATGTGGGATGTCTCATAAAAAATCTTATTGTTATTTACATGAGCCATAACTTTGTCATAAAGCTTTGAATTCCGTCAGCTATGTCTTGCCAATTTGCAAAAATATGGTGACAGCCGTCATACACTTTAAAGTCTGCATTGTATTTTTCAGCTATCTTTTCAACCATTTCTGGAGGGCAAGCTCTGTCATCTTTAGTTGCGATAAAAAAGAGGGGACACTTCACCTTACTTTCGTCGACTGCTATTTTGTTCATTGCAATTTCATAATTGACAATTGCAGATTCTTCTCCCTGATCTTCATATGCTTCTCTTGCTTCTTTTTCTCCTAGACCATTCACAAGATATTTTATATAAAATGAAAAATTGAGTTTAAATGGTTTTTTTATAATGATGTTAGGTAAATATCTAAGTGATGATGACAACTTTATGCCGCTAAGCTTTATGCCTCTTGGCGGGGCAGGGCATATTGCAACACATCCTCTTATTGTGGTTTCCTCTGCTATTTTCTGCACGATTAAACCGCCCATTGAATGTCCTATGACTATATCATCGGGAGTCACCATTGCTTTTACTTTGTTTACGTAGTCTCTGAAACGAGTTTTTCTAAGATTCAAGCCCTCTCTTAGATTTACTGCTTCACATGAAAAATTTCTTTCACTAAAATATTTGATAAAAGGTTGCCATTCATCTGCATAGGCATTTATTCCATGAACAAAGATGAGCATATGGATAAAATGAAAATCTAGAACAAATAGTTTACTGTCACATATCTTAATCACTACAACCTTTCAACAGGGTGCTACAATTGATGGGTGAAATGTAAGATGGAGGAGAAACGGAGGAAATTTTAAGAGAAGAATTTAATATGTATACTTCTCCTCCACCTGTCCATTGGATAAATCTACAATGAACGTATGCGTTTACTATGTTTAAATGTTTCTAAACAACATATTTTTTGTAACAATATTTTAAAATTACATGTTGTTTTCTAGATTTATTCGTCTGTTAAAATTATATAAATGATGTCTCGTAGATACGTGCTATGCTACGAAAAAATTATACTAGTGCTGTTTTAAGCTTCTTCAATTTTTTATTGTTTTCCCCAACCAGATAAAAAATAAAATTCAGGCAGGTGATTTTTTCACGTTAGAATAGTGTGACAATCAAACTAGTTATATGGATAAAGCATAGATGTTTCCATTTACTCCTATAAATACGATTTCTCCATCTATAATTGGATCTGAAATAATGGGTGTAGTAAGGTAATTGATTTTATCATCAATAGTATAACCAGGTGAAAAGTTCCAAATAAGATTACCGTTTAACTTGTCTAAACAATATAGTCTACCGTCGTCACTTCCAAAAATTACATAATTATCACTTACAGCAGGTGATGAATGTATGCCAGATTTACAAGTGAACGCCCAACACATTGTTCCATTGTTCTCGTGTAGCGCATAAAAATTGTTATCGTGAGAACCAACAAAAACCAAATCATCATCAACTATTGGTGTGGTTTCTACGCCCCATCCAGTTTCAAATTTCCATTTAAGATTGCCCGTTTCGGTGTTAACTGCGTAAACGAATGTGTCCCATGAACCAAAATACATTACATCATCTTGAACATAAGGTCTCGAAGTGATCATTCCGTCTGTTTCAAAAATCCAACTTATGTCTCCATTTTCAATGTTTATTTTATAACATTTGTCTCCTGAACCGATAAACAAGGAGCCATTCCACGGTTGAGATATATATATTTCATCAGGTAACTTGGCATTCCATTGTTCATCACCTGATTCTGCATCAAAGGCATAAATATTGCCGTTTTCGTCACCAACAATTACTCTATTATTCGCTATGACAGGGCGAGATACAATTTTTCCTAGGGGTTTTCCTCCTTGTATCATCCAGCCTATATCTAACATTTTTAATCCCTCAGCAGTTCCAATAAAAAGCTTGTCATCATAAATTGCTGGAGCAGTAGGCTGATTTCCAATTGACACGTTCCATAGTAGCTGACCATCCTCAATATCTAATGCATAAAGTTCACCAGATGAGGTTGTCGAGAATAAAATATCGTCCTTTATAACACTTGATGAATAGAAATCATTTGAGTTGTCCCCCGTATCGTAAGTCCAAAGTATGTCTGGTTGATATTCAAGTTCCTGCGGTTGATTAATTGTCTCATATTTATCTTTATCTGGAAGTCCATATAGTCTGACCCATCCAACCGGTTTAATCTTTTCATTTTGTATGCTTGACTTGTCGAGATTCTCCAAATCCAATATTTTTCCCATCGGGTTGCCGATATGCACCCACATTCCTTGATTTTCTACGAGTTTTGAACAGGTGATTTTGCAATCTGGCGAATATCTACCAATAGAATCGGTAGCCATGATTGTTTTGACCACATCAACATTGATTTTCCCATAATACTGTTCACCAAGTTCCTGGAATTTTATGTCTCTTTCTGCTGGCCGATACAATGGGGTGTGATATTGATATCCATCAATACCAAGAACTACATGATAGATAAGTGTTTTTGCAAGAAGTTTGAGATCAATTTTCTCTAATCTCACTCCAAGATCCATGGGATTGTTAGCAGACCAGTGAAATCCGTTAAACGTCCGATTGATAATAGCATCATGATATAGGCCAAGTTCATAGCGTGCAATCTCGCCGGTTTTTGTGTTGCCGATTAACCAGACCGCATTCATCACACCATCATTTTTATGTTTGAGGTAATAAATGACATCATCAATGCTTTCTGCGTATTGAACGGCGGTTCGTGCGCGAACAGCAAGGGGTAGGCCATGTTCAGACCAAAGACCCTGAGGAAGCGTGGTTTCTATAAATACAAGTCCAGCATCGTTTTGATAAAAATCATGATCGCTCCATATATATCCTGGTGCACATGTCATCATAAATCGATTGCCCTGTGTTGGAGCAACATCTAAAACTACGTTCCACCGGATGGCTATATAATTGGACCACCAAAATGCCCCAGAACCATCACTACTGCTCCACATGGAATTCGAGATAATGATTTGTCCATCGGTGGTTGCATTCCCTGTTGCGATAAATGAACTACAATGATGATGCATGGGTTGGTCGCTAAATTCGTCGATAAACTGATTGGCAGAAAGTGTCGCGTACGATGAAAATTCAGGCTTCAAGCAGTTAAATAAAGTCAGTAAAGGATGAAACCCCTTTCGAATTTTACGATCCGTTAGTTTTGACATTAGTTCATACATTTGATTTGACGTGAGAACGTCTTCGTATGATACAGGATCTCCATGAATCGTGCCACCGTTGTTTGTTACACCTGCTGCAATTCCTCTGATTTCCTCACGATATTCGGTTGGATATTCGTCCCAGTACATTCGAACGACTTGAGATTTACAAAATTTCCACCATATCTCTGATATTTTTTCATACCGCTCTTGAGAAAAGCGACCATTTAATTTTTTTAAGGAAGGGTGATTGTGTATTATGTTACTCCAGCGGCTCATCATATCAACAATTTCCTCTGAAAGCAGATACCCATGTTGATATCCTCTTTCATAGGGCTCTCCTTCTATATGTGTATAGATCCACCCTTGGGTATTGTATCTGTATCCTCCTTCATATTTAATCTCGGAAGAAATTCCAATATTTTGGTCAGTAGTATTTACCGTATTTTCTTTTTCTGCTAAAGCGTATGGTAAGAACAAAGTAGTTAGAATCATAAGTAAAATTGTAAAGAAACAGACAATCTTTCTCATATTAACCATATTTAACCAATTATATATGTAAAAGTTATTATATAAATGTTTTACCGCTGTTTGCATATTTGTTCTAAACTGAAAAAAACTAGATCACTTTTTCTTAAGGTGAAAAACATACCTGGTTGGAATTCTTTTTTTCTTTCCAGTCCAATAACCGCAGTTGGGGCAACTGAGTTCTATAGTGACTTCTCCACCCCATATTGTTAGGTTCCTCACTCGTTTTAAAATACTTTCACATACGGGACATTTTGCCAGCAATCTCCTTGGATCTCCCTCGCGAGAATGAATCTCAAGTTTTACATAATTACTGTTTATTGCTATTTTACGAAGTCTACTTTCACTCACACCAAATGTTTTCTTTTTCGTGTTGAGTTCTTTGACTACCAACTGTTTCAGTTTTTTCTGTGAATGTATCGTACGATTTTCTTTTAAAATCTTTTTAAGAGCAATTTCAACCTGATTATCAGACGGTATGTGATAGCTCATAACGATATTGGAATTAAATTCGGATTACTTAAAATCTTTCAATAAGGTATAGTCTTGATTAGATCTGTTCTTGTAATGATGCCCATAATTTTGTTGTTTTCTATTAACGGCAAAGCTCCTACATTATTTTTGATCATAACTTTTGCAGCCTCTGAGACAGTCATGCCAGGTTCAGTCCAGATAACAGGTGTTTTCATAACATCTCCCACTAGGAGTTCGTCAAGTGCATGTTTCTGCCTCCCTAGTGAAATAGATCTTTTTACGCTTGCTAATGCAAAGGTTATTTCCGTGTCGGATATTATTCCAACAAGTGTTCCTTGATCAACAACTGGCAAACGTGCAACGTTTTCATCTATCATCATTCTCCGGGCATGGATAACTCTTTCATTGGGAGATATCGTGTGTAGTTTTTCTTGCACTATTTCCTTAAGTTTTTTGTTGCAGTCAATGAGAGGAAGTAAATCTGCTTTTGTTACTACTCCTACTAGTTTTTCATTTTCTACGACTGGTAGCATGGTAGGGCCTGGTTCACCGACTTTTTTAAGAATTGCTTCAATATCTGTATCTGGAGATACGGCATTGATCTCCTTATCAGTAACAGATGATGCATGCAGTCTTGAGGCAGGCACACCTCGACTCCTTATTGATCCAAGTTTAAATGCAATCATATTGTCGGTAATAATCCCAACTAATTTTTTCTCTTCAACAACAGGTATCTTTGTTATCTCATGTTTTTTCATTAGTTTTAGAACATATTTTAGTTCCACATCTTTATCTACAAAAATAACGTCCTCTGTCATTACATCCTTCACTTTCATTTTCTTTCATCCCTCCATCATGATAAATATCCCAGTCTATTGATATGCTAATGCGTCTATACAATCCTCACACAGCAAACGCCCATCAACATTTTTTAAATTAGTGGAAAGCGTACCACAGTCTTCGCATTTGCCCGAAAAAATCTGTCTTCTCAGATGGGCCTCGTCTCTCACACTTATGTCATACCACTCTCGTGATATTTCATGTAATATGGGAGACATTCTTGATATGTCCTTTTGTGTTATTATACCTATTAACTCACCATTTTCTACTACCGGTAATCTTCTGATATTACATTTTCCCATTGTTTTTACAGCCTCTTCAAGTGGGACATAAGGATCGATTACTATGATTGGTGTGCTCATGATCTCTTCAACCGTTACTTCGCTTGCTTTTAGATCCTCTGCAACAACCTTTTTTAGTATGTCACTTTCAGTAATGATTCCTATGGGTGTATCATCTACAACTATGCAGTTTCCAATGCCCTTTTTCTTCATTAAATCTGCAGCTTCTTTAACCGAAGTTTTTGTTTTAACCGTTATTGGCTTCATCTTCATTGCTTCTTTGACAATAACGTTGCCCTTGTTCATTTTGTTGACTCCCTTTAATGAAATATATATGAAGGCAATTTGTCCCAAACATTAAAACCTTTCGATGTGTTATTATCTCTCTAATATGAGTAGTAGTCAGTACGAACGAGAACTTAAAGGAATATTAGGGGGAGAGAATAAAATCCTTTCAAAGATAACAAAGACATGTACGGCAATAGAGAAAGATAACTATTTAAGAATAAATGATAAGCCTTTTGCGGTGATCCGCGCAGCTGGATCTTTAGGTGTTGATTTGGTGGCAGTAAGGGGAGACATCTCATTTTTGGTTGAGGTTAAAACCAGCATTGAAGATACAATTCATTTCAGCAGTGTAAGTGGAAAATTACAAAAACAGGCGGAATCAATGCATGATATATGTGAGAAAACAAAGACACTGCCAATATATGCATTTAGACTTAAAAATCATCGAGGCGATTCGTGGAGAATTTTCACCCTTGATATCAATAATTTGGAGGGAAGGCCAAGTGTTTTACATAAAAGAGTTCCTAAATTTGACTGCAGTAAGAGTGGTAATTTTGTGATGAGGTGGAAAAAAGGGCTCCCTCTTTCAGATTTCATCTTGTATTTATGTAGATAATTTCATTCGAAACTTTTTATAACTGTTCTATATTAGTGCCTTGCTGATTACCATGAAAAAGATGATTATTGCATATGATGGGTCTGTTGCTTCTAAGAGGGCAATAGAAATGGCTTTAAAATGTTCGAATAATGATGATGAAGTAACTCTTCTCACTGTAATACCAGCAGAGCTAGCCGAATCGTCCTTTACAAAAATGTTGTTGCCTACAATTGATTTAAGTTCTGTAGTAAAATCGGGTAGTTTTAAGGAGCGGGCTATGGAGACTCTGTCTGAGGTTGTAGCGGAAATTGAAAATAACGTTAAAAAAGTGAATGTTGTTGTGGAATCTGGAGATCCGGCAGATGAAATCCTTATGTCAGCAAAGAAACATGAGGCAGATATCATTGTCCTTGGATACAAAGGCTATGGAAAAGAGGGAAGATTTTTACTTGGAAGTGTCACCGACAAAGTAGTAAGACATGCAGGGGTGTCAGTTTTAGTAGTTAGATAAAAATTATTTTAGTGATAATAATGCATCCTGCGGATGAAATACGGGGAGTTAAAAGTAAACGACTTGCTAAAAAAAGAATAATTCTTGGAATTACTGGTAGCATCGCTGCTGTTGAATCTGTTAAATTGTCTCGGGAGTTTATCAGACACGGCGCTGAGGTTTTTCCAGTGATGACACATTCTGCAACAAAAATTATTCATCCTGATTCTTTGGAATTTGCTACGGGAAACAAACCAATTATTGAATTGACTGGAAAAACAGAGCATGTCTCTTTTTGTGGCAGGGTAAAAGAACCTGCGGATTTATTTATTATTTCGCCTTGTACGGCCAATACTATTTCAAAAATTGCGCATGGCATTGATGATACAGCAGTCACAACATTTGCAACTACAGCCATTGGTTCAGGCATACCAATGTTGATTGTTCCTGCAATGCATCTGTCCATGTATGACCATAAAATAGTTCAGAAGAATGTTCTAAAATGCAAAGAGGTGGGCATCGGATTTGTTGAACCATTCATCCAAGGAAATAAAGCCAAGATGGCGAATATTGATGAGATTGTTGCATATGTTATCCAGGAGACAGGTAAACGTGACATGGCAGACAAGAGAGTTCTCATAATTGGCGGATCTTCTGCTGAAGCAATTGATGATGTAAGAATAATTTCTAATCGCAGTTCTGGAAAAACGGCAGTCTCCATTGCAAAATCTGCTTTTTACAGGGGTGCAGATGTTGAACTTTGGTATGGATGTAGCAAAGAACCTGTTCCAAGTTATATACAAACTGTGAACTTTGAATCTGTTGAGGATCTAGTAGAGTTGCTGAAAACCAAAGATATAAAGAATTTTGACGTTATAATTATCTGTGCGGCGCTATCGGATTACATCCCCAAAAAAATAGACGGTAAAATCTCTTCGGATGAAAAAAAGCTTATTTTAGAAATGTTGCCTGCCCCTAAAATTATTGCTATGCTAAGGGAAAAAGCCCCAACCTCTAAACTCATAGGTTTCAAACTTGAGGAAAACAGTAATGAATTACAGGATAAAGCTTACAGTCTTCTTAAGGAAAACAATCTTGATTTTGTAATTGCAAATACAATTTCAGGTCTTAACGGTGATAAAAACGAGGTGTGGATAATAGATGAAAAAGGGGGCACTATCCATAAGACTGGTAAGAAAGAACATCTAGCTGATTGTATTTTAGATGTAGTAAAATAAAGGTGAACTAAATGAGAGCTGTTGCATTTGCACCGGGTCATATTTCTGGATTTTTCGAACCTGTATATAATAAACAAGATATGACTAGAACTGGTTCTCGCGGTGCAGGTATTAATGTTTCTCTAGGTGCTGTATCTGAGGTTAATGTTGAAGAATCTACAAGTCAGATTTTTGAAATTTATGTTAACAATAAACAATCTGATTCTCCGGTTGCGCATCTTGCATTGAAAGGTTTACTTGGAGAAAACAAAGTTCATGTTGTTGTAAGAACCAATCTAGATCTGCCTGTTAGTCAGGGTTTTGGCATGAGTGCAGCAAGTGCAGTTAGTGCAAGTTACGCTCTTGCAAGAATTATTGGCGTTTCCAGTACCGATGCGTTGAAAGCTTCACATTTCGCAGAAGTTCAACTTAGAACTGGTTTGGGTGACGTACTTGCAAGTTGTTTTGGTGGCATTGAAATACGTAAACATCCAGGTCTTCCGCCTTGGGGTTTAATAGAACACATCCCTGGAAACTATGAGATGGTGTTGTGTGTCGTTGGTAAAAAACTGGATACAAAAAAGATTTTATCAGATTCTGATAAAGCAAGTGATATTACAAACTATGGGAGATATTGTACCAAGAAGTTATTGGAGAAACCTTCGATTGAAAACCTTTTTTCACTGTCACAGGTTTTTACAAAAAAGACGAATTTAGCGGAAGAACGTGTTCTAGAAGCTATTGAAGCTTCAAGTAGATATGGTATGGCAAGTATGTGCATGCTAGGAAACTCCGTATTTGTCATTGGTGAAACCGATAAACTTTGTCAAACACTTGAATCATTTGGTGAGGTGTTTGTTTGCAGTGTTGATGAATGCGGAGCACGAGTTTTAGAAGAATAATTACAAATATTTTTTATCTGAAGGGATGTAGATTTTGATAACCGCCAAATCCTATCCATATGGATTGATTCAGCCCTTGGACGGTGACATTTCCTCTAATCATCATCAGTATTCCCTCTGGAATGATATTTCCATCTTTTGGTGTAATTAATCTAGAATATGGTATCACTGTTTTACCTTTTAGAGTGGTCATGTTTTCTTTTTCAATGACTCCTTCATTCAACTTGCATTCACCAATTAATTGTTTTATATCATTATTGACTTCGTAAAGACTAACTATAACGTCTTTTGCCTCCAACACAATCTTATTTGGGTTGTTTATTTCTAGTGTCATTTCAGCTGTTAATCCATCTATTGATAATTTAAAATCTCCTCTCAGTATCATATCAAAGGGTGAATCTGAGGACAACAATGTCCCTATATCTGGAACATTTATCTTAATTTCAGCATAGAATGGCAGGGATTTATTGAAGTCTGCTATTTTTGCATTAGCTGTTGCGCTTATATTTATGGTAAGCATCTCAGCATTTAACGCCTCAATTAATAGACTCCCACTGCTATTGATTTTTACAGTACTTTTCGCTGAGAGTATGCTATCTTCTAAAGTAAGAGATCCTACGTTTTTGCCTGTTTCAGTTTCTACATTTATTAATATTTTGTCTAGGTATATGTCAAACGTGTTTGGGTTGTATGCCTCTACTACTCCTGTTATGTTTATTTGTTCCTGTGTTATCTCACCAAAATCGACTTGAATATGTATGATTGGAAGGACTGTATCTCTGATTATATCCTCTACATCAGTTACTATGATTATATTCAGAGGGATTGTTTTCTGAATAATGCCCAAATGCGCCCCTATGATACCGGTAATTTTGGTTGTCAGTACCTCAGGATGGTGTCCATCAAAATCAATCATCGTATCTGAAATAAATGTCTTGTTTTCATTTGGGGGGATATCTCCTCCATCCATTAGCATATGTGCTACATTATTTCCACTTGTATCTGTGGTAATTAACTCAAGATTTTTTGTAATGATTCCAAAACCATTTGGATTGAAAACATCTATTGTCGTTTGTATGATGATTTCATCTGAATTTATTTCTAGTATATCGATGGTGATGGTTGTTTCTGGAGTTTCCATTAGTTGAACATCTAAAAAAATTAATGATCCTGCGATTATGTTTATGATAGTTATGGTTACAATTAAAAAGATTGTTACTTTTTTCCTCACGTATTCACTCCCCACATTATTTCTGAATTTATTATAGTAAAATCTTGATTAAATATGCTACTTACTTAAATAAGATTTGGAGTGGATGTAACCATTGAAAAATAAAAATGGCAAAGATGTTTGGAATTCCACGAAATTCTATATCTTGTTTGTTTGGCCTGTTGCAAGTTCTATAAGATGTTTTTCCCCATCTTCCGGGCCCTTTGCAAAGAGAATATCGCCTGGATCTATCATCGTATTTTTATTAGGTCCGTAAAGCCAGCTATCATGATGCCTCATTGCTATAACTAGCATTCCTGTCTCACTACCAAGTTTTAACTTACCAAGAGTCTTATTGCAGAGTATAGAATTAGGTTCAACATGTACCTTAGTAAATACCACGTCGGATTCGCGAATACTCATCTTTAGTATGGGGTGTAGTTCCACATCTCTTAATTCAACATCAATTATTTCTAGAGCTGCATCAGCGATTTTTTCGCTACATTCTGCCAGTCTTAGCACTGTCAATGCATCATCAATGCTAATGTCTTTGTTTTTAACTCCTTCAAGTGTTTTTTTCTGGACAGTCTGATAGAGATTGTCGATTAGATCTTCAAGATCGTATACTTCTTTTGCTATGGTTTTGTTGTCATATATCAACGACGAGTATGCAAGATCCACCATTAGTTCTGATTTATCTTTGATTTCTAAAACAATGTCTTCAACAGTCTTCTTTTTCATTCTAACGCCTTCAATTTGCCCTTTAAAAATTTACTCAGATCGCTATATCCTTCATCAGTTCCACGAGTAATGAGCCAGTCATCTGCCTTAAGTGTCGTGTCTGCAGGTGGATTATATATCCAGTATTCGCCCCGCCTAATTGCGATAATTCTCATACCTGTCTCAGATTCAACTCTAAGATCTCCAATTTTTTGCTCACATGCCATAGACGCCGATGAAATCTTTATCCTGAATAGTTGTTCGTCAGCCTGTTTTAAAATTTTAGGTAAAATCGGTCCGGTTTTCTCTTCTGCTAACAGACTGATAATGTCACCGGCTGCATTTGATATACTTTCAGCTGCTTCGGCTACCTGTAAAATACCTGCGAGTTGTTCTGCATCCTCTTTAGTTCGGGCCGCCATCATCGCCATCATACGGATATCGTAATTCAGCTTATCCATACGTACCTCAAGAAACTTTACTTCTTCAGCCACATCCTTGTTGTCAAAGAGAACTGCAGAGTACGCAAGATCTATTATAAGCTCTGATATGTCTTTCATCTCTGTTAATAGTTCTTTTACCGAGGTGGGTTCATACTCAAGTTCACTGAACTCTTCCTTTTTCCATTTTGGTGTTCGCTGCAATTTTCCAAATATACTTCGTTTGTCTTTCTCTTTCATATTCCAACTGCTCCAATAAACAAAAATAATAACATTATTCCTAAGGTGTCACCTATGGTTGTAACCACTGGTGCAACTATGTCGTCCGGATCTAAACCTTTTTTAAACGACCAAAAGGCTGTGAAAACGCTGACAAGTGATATTACACAAACAAGTAAAACCCCTACTCCTAAGATAACAGATATAAACTCTATCAAACCAATACCCATTTGTATCCCTCCAAATGAAGCTACATAATAAATAAGTATCGCTAGAATGGCATATGTAATGATACCCATCAAAATAGCGGTGATTAGGTTTTCTTGCATCTTTTTATCCTTGACATTGAGACTAATATATCCCACATGTAGGCCAGAAGCCAAACGTGCGCCTAGAATACTACCGATGTTCCCCCCAACTCCATTGATAACTGGAATGGAAATAAGAAATATTGGAAAAACTACCAATGTTTTTTGACCAAGATGCAACATCTGACCAGCAAAGATCTCAATGAAAATACACAATGTAAGCAGAGGTAAACCAAATCTTACAATTTTTTTCCAGTTGTAGATCACATTATCACCTCTACTAAGATGGCACTACCAAAAATGCAAAACATTGTTACAATATCTCCAAAAGTGGCTAAAGCAGGTCCCGTAATGTTATCTGGATCGTATCCACGTTTGAATACAACGAAAATGATAACGATTGTCATCAGAGTGAGAATTATGGCAGATATAACGCCTGCCAGTAAAACAATTGAAATAAGTTTTAAAGGATCTGGATGAACATCAAAGAATAATATAGTAGTAACATAGGCAAGAATTCCAATTATAATGGAGATAAGAAAACTCAAAACAAGAGAGCCAATAATATTCTGTTTAAGTTCATCGTTCCACATGTTCTCAGCATCAATAATACCAAGATGATATGCGGAGCCCAATCTGGAACCAAATGCTGTACTAATATTACCACGCAAAGCAATAATTGCTGGTATCACTACAATAAGGCCTGGGATATTCTGAAGTATGTCTGCCATTACGCCAAGTGTGCTTCCCGCAACTATTCCACCAAGCCCGCAGAATATTAGCAGGGGGAGGCTCTGTTTCAGCATTTCCTTTGCATACATTAATTGCAACCTCCATTTATTTTCACACTCCTATTTCACTTATTGATGTTTACAGATATTTTTTCCTGTATCTTTCCCAAATCTGATCTGTATGATCCTCTATGGTCTTGATTCTTTTAACATCCTTCTTTGGTTTAAAAAGATGACTGAAACGGCCCTGTTGTTTTATCCACTCTTCAATAGATTTGCGCTGGATTTTCTCTTCTAGGATAAGTTTACTTTTACCGTTAAAAGTAACGACATCGTTTTCACACTCATAAAGGGCCCATGCACCCGTTTCAACGGCCATTATTCCCATATCAACGGTTTTTTCCATACCGAAACGCCAACCAGGTGGGCAGGGTGCCATTATCTCTATATATTTCGGTCCTTTAATGTCCTTAGCTTTTTTTAACTTATTATATAGATCTTCAGGGTAGCTAACACATGCTTGGGCGGCATATGGTATGTGATGTGCTTGGATAATCTCCCCCATCTCCTTTCTGAATTCTGTTTTACCGCCAACCGTTGTTGTAGTCCATGCACCATATGGGGTAGCTCCACTCCGTTGGATGCCTGTATTTGAATATATCTGATTATTGTAACATATATAGATGAAATTAGTCCGTCGTTCAAGTGCACCAGAAAGTGCTTGGATACCTATGTCATAAGTACCACCATCACCAGCCCATGCAACAACTGTAGTATCACCTTTTCCTTGTTGTCTCAATGCTGCTTCTACACCAGATGCACCGGCAGCGGCGGCCTCAAATGCAATATTCATCACAGGAACATCAAATGATGTATTGGGATAAAGACTCTCGATAACTGCTGTACAACAAGCAGGAACAACCATTACCGTATTTTTTCCAAGTGCTTTAAAAACGATGCGTAGTGCCATTGTTGCAGGACAACCGGGACATGCAGCACTTCCAGGAATCATACATTCTTCAACGGGTAAATTTTTAATCGCCATTATTTTCCACTCCCTTCGAATCCATACCATTCACAATCTTTTGCCTTGCCTTCTACAACTTTCCTACAAATTGTTTCAATGTCATTGTACGTAACATCTTTTCCACCAAGACCTGCAATGAAACCATGGACCTTAGTATCCGACTTACCATATAATGAGGCTTTCACCTCGCTAAACAATGCACCTTCAGATCCTATAGATATATTTCGATCAATAACAATCAAATCGGCTTGTTTACCTAGTTTTAATATTTCCTCATTGGGAAACGGCCTAAAAGTACGAACACGAGCAAGCCCAATCTTCAAACCTTCCTTTCTGAGATTATTAATAGATACTTTGCTCTCGGAACCTATTGCACCCATAGCAAGAAGAATATGGTCTGCACCGTCACACTTGTATTCTTCTATCAGATCTCCATGATATCTACCAAACTTCTTTTTCCATTCCTTTGCTATCTCAGGTATTAGTTTTTTGGCATTTTCCTGGGAGTTCTGCATGTCCTTTCTAATTTTTTCATAATCTGCCGGAAGGATGATATTTCCAAAGGTTATTGGGTTATTAACGTCTAGTTTCCACTGTGGTTTATATTTTTGGAGAAAATCATCAACTTCCCTCTGTTCAGGGATATATACAGGCATAGATGTATGTGATAAGATGAAAGCATTATAATTGATCATCACGGGTAATAATACTTTTTCATTTTCTGCTAGCTTGAACGATTGAATAACTGTATCGAATATCTCCTGATTGCTACTACAATAAAACTGGATCCAACCTGTGTCACGTTGGGAGATCGGGTCGTTTTCATCAGTCCATATGTTCCAACCAGGACCAACGACTCTATTAATATTACACATAACAATTGGGAGACGTGCAAGCGCTGCCCAATGAAGCATCTCATGCATAAGCAACAAACCATGCGAAGAAGTACCGGTGAACGTTCTCACGCCTGCAGCACTAGCTCCAATACATGCGGACATGGCGGAATGCTCACTTTCTACACAGATATAATCCCCTTTAAATTCACCAGTTTTTACATAGTTAGCAATACCTTCCACAAGAGTGGTTTGAGGTGTAATAGGATAGGCAGCAACAACATCTGGGCGAGCCATAACTGCAGCCTTTGCAGCGATATAGTTCCCAGTATCAATCATCACAGTCATTTTTTCATCGCCTCCCTTTCCATAGTAATAGCTTTCACCTTACATACATTGGCACATATGCCACAACCCTTGCAATATTCATAATCAATGTCAACTGTGTCATCTTTGTTTCTGATAACAGTACCTTCAGGGCAATAAATCCAACATCGCAGACATTTTACACATTTTGTTTTATCAAGAATTGGTCTAAAGACCCTCCAGCTACCCGTCTTTCCCATCGCACCTTTTTTCGGGTAAGAAATCGTTGTAACAACGTCGTACTTTTTCAAAAGTTCACCTCCACAGAGTCGTATGCATCTTGCGTAGCCTTCACGTTTATTTCACCACCTTCTCCTTTCCATTTGTTTTTTATAACAGCTTGAATCGATGGCAATGTCACACGATCTAAAATTTTTGGGATAGCACCAAGAATAGGCGTATTAACAACAGGAATACCGCCAACAAGGATATCATGTTTTATTGCTACACCAGTTGCATCAACAGTGGCAACGTGGTATTTATTGGAAAAATCAAAATCCTCTGGTTCTTTGGTAGTATTTATTAAAATTTTACCGCTCTTCTTCAATCCTTTAAGGACATCAACTATTCCTATAATGCTCTCATCAAGCACGATTACTATATCGGGGAAATATACCTCGCTTCGGAGATGAATTTCTTCATCTGATATGCGAGCAAATGCCCTTACCGGTGCACCACGTCGCTCCGCACCAAAAAGTGGAAACGCTTGAACGCCTTTATTCCCATCTTTTAACGCCGCTGCTACAAGTAAATTTGCTGCTGTGACAGAACCCTGTCCACCACGTCCATGAAAACATATTTCAACTAAAGCTTTTGATGACACAATTATTACACTCCCGAAACAGGGAATGAAAATGGTGCATATAACTGTTTTGAATAACCTCAAAACAAAGTTTATCGAACGGATTTTAGCTTAGATTTCATCGTCACGTTTTTATCTCCTCGATCATCTATCTTTAACTCCGTAATCACTCTTTTTGCTCCTGATTTCATTACTGCTTTATGGGCTTCTTCAACTACCTTAAACAGTGTCTCAAGATCCTCGGTTTCAATAACTGTTGCCATGGCGTTTGTTTCGAATTTTATATTACTCTTTTCAAGGACATTTAGTGCAGTTTTCACATATTTGCTGAGACTTACATCTTTTCCAACCGGTGCTATACTAAGTTGTGAAATAATCATTTCAATTCCCATATCCTCGACGGAGTATCTACCTAATTAATTTTTTGCAATGATTGGGATGGGGGTAGTTGTTGAAAGCATAGGGGTTAACGCCCCACAGATTATAACGAACCAAATATTATTTATAACGCTGCTTCATTTGCCCTTCAAAACCTAAAATTTGTAGTAGTAGGGAGGTATCGTACATGTCTAAAGATATTCGAGATAAGCTAGCTATAGAAAGTAAAAGATTAGATGAGATAAATGCTTTTTTGATGAATCCTAAGAATAAACTAGTTAATGATATATTGGCCGTAGTTGAAAAGTACGGTGGACCCGAAGAGATAAACCGAAAGGCTAGAGAAGCAGGCAATGTAGATGCCCTTATAGCAAGGTTAAGGAAGAAGAATTCTCCATATGTAAAGGATCTGGAATGGCTCATAGAACAGAGGGACAATGGAGCATTTATTACTGTTGACGAATACCGTAAAAAGGTGCTGGGTGACAAGGTTAAGGAAATGAAGTTTAATGAGGAATTTGCGGTTACCTTGGAGATAAGCGCCTGTCAGTACTTCCCGTTTTTTATGACTCAAGCACGCCAGGCAGTGGAAAAAGGTGAACTGATGCCAGGTCGTTTTATAAGAGTGCGATGCATGAAGGAACAGGTAGAAGACAATGATTTACTGGCGGTGACTGCAGCCATGCAAATCATAGGTGCAAGCTGGTGTGAAACACTTGATACAAAAGGTACTGATGGCTCCAATATTCATCTAGGGGGACCTGAGACAATCACGGGCTATTTTGGTGGTATAGGCCAACCAAACGACTATCCGATCAAATGGGTAGACGAGTTTCTCTATTATTATACTAATTACGGCGTAAAGCAGGTTCTTAACATTAACCCTGGAACTATACTTCTTGCGTATATGATACACAAACTTGGGATAGATGTTGAGTTCAAGATATCTGTCTACATGGGAAACGACAATCCATATGCTGTCTTCTGGACTCTCATGGCTGCACGGTTGTTTTCAAGAAAGGATGGCTCTACGTCTCTTATAGGATTCAACTTTTCCAACTCTGTTAATAACACCACAATAGAGTTCAGCGGCGACATAAGAAAGTCTTTGGGACTTGAGGAATTCGTCCGATTTGAGCATCATATTTTTGAGACATGGAAGAGCATTGTAATTCAACCTTATGATAGAAGGGATGAACTTTTGGAGATTGCATCAAAAGTAAAGAATATTAGTGCCAAACATGAAGGTGGGGAAATTGCGGTAGAGGAGAAAAGGGAGCATCCTTCTGACATTGCTGAGTATTTCCTCCCTAAGACGGAGATAGTTGAGAAAGGACTTATGCCCGCTCTCACTCAGAATTACTTGGACAAGCACGAGACCATAAATAATACCGCCCGTGTTTTAACTGAAAAAGGTCTGACATTTGTTGCTGCACCAAAACTACATCACAAGGATGGGTAATTATGCATTTCAAATTAGCGTTTATAGGTTTTGGTGTTGTAGGTCAAGGTCTGACAGAGATACTTATGGAAAAAAAGGATTGGCTTGCGAAAAAATATGACTTCCACTACACAATAGTAGCCATTTCTGATATTATGAAAGGTTCCATTTATGATAAAAATGGTCTTGATATGGCCAAAATACTCGATCTTGTAAAAAAGGGCAAGAAGTTGGATGGTTATCCTACTGGTGTTAAGGGTATGGACAGCCTAGCTACCATAAGCAAGACCAATGCCGATACGATTATAGAAGTCACATTTACCGATGTCAAAACAGGGGAGCCAGCTCTTACACACATCAAGGCTGCCCTTGATGCAGGAAAGAATGTAGTATCTACTAATAAGGGGCCTGTGGTAAAGCAAGCCGTAGAACTTGTAGATATGGCAGCAGCCAATAATGCACACTATGGATTTGAAGGCGTCGTGTTAGCTGGCACTCCTGTATTGAATCTTGCCAAATACACCCTTGCAGGAAACAAGATCAGCGGCTTCAAGGGCATATTGAATGGTACTACCAACTACATCCTCACCAGAATGGAAGAGGGTATGTCTTACGATGATGCGCTAAAGAAGGCACAGGAGCTCGGATATGCTGAAGCGGATCCGACTGGAGACGTGGAAGGTCTGGATGCCCTTGGTAAAGTGGTCATTTTATCTAACGTTGTCTTGGGAAAGAATTTGTCTTGGGAAAATGTAGAAAGAAAAGGCATAACTGAAATCACCGGAGAAGATGTTATGAAGGCAAAGGCAGAGGGAAAACGGTGGAAGCTTATTGGAAGTGCAGAGATCCAACCCGATGGTTCTGTAAAGGCGAAGGTTTGGCCAGAAAAGTTATCTCTTAGCGATCCTCTGGCTGGTGTTTGCGAGGCTATAAATGCATTGACATATCACACCGATGAATTGGGTTCGATCACTATTATCGGACCTGGTGCTGGTCGCCGTGAAACTGGTTTCTCACTGCTCATCGATCTTTTGGAGATAAACCGAAAGTCGAATGGGTAAATTATTATCAAGAAATAATCCTGAAATTTGTCTAATAAAGGAACGTGATTAAATGAGTGGCGGATACACAGGAAAAACGCTAATTATTGACCTAAACAATCATGCTACATCTGTAGAAGAAACAGACATGAATGGCGCTAGAGATTTCATCGGGGCTAAAGGACTTGGAGCTAAGATATTATTTGATAGACTTCCAAAAGGGACAGATCCTTTATCGCCAGAAAATCTTCTGATGTTTACAACTGGACCTCTTACTGGTACTTCAACTCAGACTTCAGGTAGGGGAACTGTAGTGACCAAATCTCCTCAAACTGGCCTTTATCTAGACTCTCATTTTGGCGGTATCTTCGCTGCAGAAATGAAGAAAGCAGGCTGGGATTTTATAATATTCAAGGCGCGATCTAATACACCAGTTTACATTGTTATAAATGATGATTCAGTTGAGTTCAAAGATGCTTCTGAAATATGGGGGAAGGAGTGCCTTGAAACACATAACTGGCTTCAGCAGATTGAAGGGCGAGTGAGGACTGCTCTTATTGGACCAGCAGGGGAAAATCTCGTAAAATTCTCGGCTATAACTATAGATGGACACCGTCATGCAGGAAGAGGTGGACCGGGGGCAGTTATGGGTTCCAAGAATCTCAAAGCTATTGCTATTAATGGTAGTAACAAGGTGCCATTACATGATCCAGATGGATTCCGTAAGGTATCAAAGGAGGTTTTAAAACAGATCAAGGAAAATGATTTTGTTCCCATCAGAAAAAAGTATGGCACTCCATATTGGGTTAAAACTGTTAATGACGAGGGGCTCATCCCAACTAGAAATTATCAGGAGGGATATTTTGAGCATGCTGATGAGATAAATGCGGAGGCCATGCAAAAGAGAATTGTAGATAGAGGTGGAGCATGCTATAACTGTGTGATTGCATGTTGGAATAGATCCTCTATCAAATCAGGTCCTCACAAAGGCATTTCACTTGTGGGACCTGAATATGAAACCTTAGCACTTATGGGTTCCAATTTGGGTATGAATTCTGTTGAAGATGTGGCATATCTCAACGAAAGATGCAATGAACTTGGAATGGATACAATCTCGCTGGGTGGGGTGTTAGGTTTTGCAATTGAGGCATACAGAAAAGGAGTCATCACCAGCAAAGAGCTTGGTGGAAATGATATTGGCTGGGGAAAGGCCGAGAAACTGGCAAGGCTCATAGATGACATTGCCCATCGGAAAGGGAAGATTGGTGATATTCTGGCTGAGGGAGTAAGAATTGCCTCAGAGAAACTGGGAAAAGATTCTAAGGATTACGCCGTACACGTCAAAGGGCTGGAGATACCAGGCTATGACCCGCGGGGAACATTTGGTATGGGGCTAGCCTATGCAACATCTGACAGAGGGGGATGTCATCAACGTGCGTGGACTGTTAAAGCCGAGCTTAATGATCCAGAACTTGATAGATTTTCTTTTGAAAAGAAAGCTGGGATCGTCAAGGATGTTCAGGATGAACGGGCAGCATTTTTCTCCCTGGTGCTTTGTGATTTTGCCCCTATATCTGAGGAAAATTGTGTGGACATGTGGAATTTGACATCAGGCTTTGATCACACTGTCGAGAGCTATCTTTTGGCCGGGGAACGTATATGGAATCTTATTAGATTATTCAATCTTAGGGAGGGATTAGATTCAGCTGACGACAAGCTACCGACCAGATTCTTTAAAGATTCATTTACGAAGGGGCCAGCTAAGGGAATTGTCTTGCCTGAGGAGGACTTTAAACAGAGTCTTCTAGAATACTATTCTCTCCGTGGATGGAATGCAAAAGGTATTCCAACTCAGAAAAAACTAAAGGAGCTTGGTTTGGTCAAATATGCAAAAGCAATTTAGTTGAATAATTAGGTTTAAAAAAGGTGATTAAAATATGGTTCAATTAAGTGATGGAGCATTTAGGATATATGGTGAGGCGGCATTTGAGGTACTTGCAAAAGCTCAAGAGCTGGAAAGACAGGGCAAAAACATTCTCCACTTTGAGATTGGAGAGCCAGACATGGAGACCCCTGAAAATGTTGCTCAGGAAGGTATTCAGGCAATCAAAGATAAAAAAACTCATTACGTTCCATCAATAGGAATTTTAGAGCTTAGAAAAGCAGTTCAAGACGAGATAGAAAAAACAAGAGGATACAGACCAGATCTTGATCAAATTGTTATTACTCCAGGTCTGAAACCAGGTATATTTTTTTCAATGCTTGCTACAGTGAATCCTGGTGATGAAGTTATATATCAGGATCCTGGCTATCCGACTTATGGCTCGGTTTCATCGTTTTTAGGAGCAAAGGGGATACTTGTGCCGCTTTTAGAGGAAAATGAGTTCCGTATGAACCCTGATGACATCAAGGAAAGAATAACTGAAAAGACAAAGCTCATAGTAGTAAACTCCCCTCAAAATCCAACAGGATCTGTGATGACTAACTCTGAATTGGATGATATTGCAGAACTTGCTGAAGAACATGATATTTTTGTGATATCTGATGAGATATATTCAAAGATGACTTACGATACAGTTCATTATTCTCCAACTGCAAGGGATGAAGCCAAAGAAAGAACGGTTCTTTTAGATGGTTTTTCAAAATATTATGCGATGACAGGTTGGCGATTGGGATATATGGTAGCTCCTAGTAAAATGGTTGAAAGGCTGCAAGATTTTCTGGTAAGCTCCGTATCATGCACAGCAGCTTTTACTCAGTGGGCAGGTGTAGAAGCTTTGACTGGCGATCAGGGTTTTATATCAGAGATGATGGCAAGATTTAAAGAGAAGAGAGACAGGATTGTAAAGGGTCTTAAT
>JAUWWG010000091.1 GCA_030616985.1 Thermoplasmatota archaeon | reverse complement strand
TGGTATATGTTTCTTCTTTTTTTCCACACGAACGCCTCTTTGAAATTATACTGTTATATCTGAAGTAAATATTTAAAGATTAGCGCTAAAACCATATGTTTACTCACCCATAGTTGACATCTCTCTTTTTCACCCTAAATAAATTCTCTATTACAATATGGCGATAAAATATGCAGAATCTAACGGAGTATTTTTCTCTATTTTAGCTTCTTTCTTACCTTTTTAATAAAATATCAAGTCAAATGTGAGAATCTTACAGGGAAATTTATGTATAAATCAAACTAACGTTTATAAATACAAAAACGTATATGATCCCGGGATGAGAAACGTCCAAGTATCAAAAACAGTTTGGAGAAGTCTAAATAAAATAAAAAAGGAAAAAGGATACAGAGTTTTTAACCAGGTTATTAAAGATTTTGTAGAGGAAGTTGATAGAGAGGAAAGCAAAACACTCTCGACTGGAAAAGCAATGGAAGAAGTTAAACCAGACACAGGGCCACCGGCTCCACCAAAAGTTACACCCACAAGTGGGTATAATGTGGCAAATGATCTTGAAAAATCGCAGTATGATCTCGAGAAGTTAAGAAATGAGGATGCCCGTGCCGAGCTTGATTATACTAGGAAAGAATATCAACAAGTAATTACAAACAGGATCCACTCGCAGGAGTCCTATAAAAACGCTATGAAGGAAATGGCACGTACCAAGGAGATATTCGGGAAAGAAATAGACGATTTTCACTCTAAATTAGATGAAGCCACCCAAATGATTAATAATTTAAAGTCAAGAAAAATTGCCTAAATTTAAAGAGATAAATACACCTTTTTATCATGCTGCTTATTGACTTGTCATTAATGTTTCAATTATAGAGAGGTCTTTGCAATTTTCTACGTTACAGAACTATCAATATTCAGTATTAGTGGTTTCTTTGACAGAATTATCCTTCCACCACTTTTTGTAGCTAAATTGTTTTCTGCTACGGCAACGAGGCTTATTACTACGAGGAATGTTACTATGAGGCAGATTTTCCTCGATTTTACCTGTTTGTTTACATGTTCCTATTCTACGAATTTTTTCAATCGGAATGAATATCCATTTGCCTATAGCCTTGTTAAAAACCTTGATGTGCTTTTTATCATAACATGATGCAGATATGCCACGAACGGTGCAGTTATTGCCATCGGAACCGGTGTACTTAACAGCAACATCCCAACCCTCACGAATCGCCTCATCAAGAGAGTGCGTTGTTTCACCCCTTGAGTATCCTGACCTTTCTCTTTCTGCCATTTCAATCTCTCTTTTCTTATAACATTATTTTCACTTATTTTTACCCACTTTTTATAGAGAAAACTCTCTATTTAGGAACCTTGTCTTTACCATTATACCATCAATCAATAATCTTCATCTCTTTTTTGCTTCATCATGTGAAGAAAATACTCGGAGCATTTTCTCTGCAAACTGAAGAGGTAAAAATACACCTACTTTTTTCTCTCGCCTTGAACTCTCAACATATTTCGTAAATTGCAACAGTATCTCTTCTCTCTGCCTTGAAAGACTTTTGCTCATTATCTCATTTCACCTCTTATTTCTCTAGTTCGTGCAACCTGATGACTGCCACAAATAGGACACTGTAAAATGGGATTAATTTGAATTATATATTCGAAAACACAATTGCAATTATTGCACCGATAGGAATGGATCATTTTTACCTCTGAAAATCTACTGTTTTCCACTCATTTCATTCAACTCCTTTTATGAATTAGAGGGAGGAGCAACTGCTCCTCCACCAATTCCCTCTCTTTTACACATCTCTGCGCGTTCAACATCGGTCATATCATGGATTGTTTCAGTGCTGTTACACTTCGGACACTCTGGCGGGTATGGAAACGGTGATCCGATAGTATCATCCTCCCATGGCCAATCCCGAGGTTTTGAAACAAACCTATGCCCGCAGTCCATGCATTTCACGGTTACTTCCGTCTCATCAATAGCTTCTTTTGTTTCTGTTTCTTCTTTCTTATACATTTTAAACACCTTTACCTATATTTTTTTGATAGGATTCCGTTCCCTAGCATTATTTGAAACGATTCTACATTGCCTTGCCGTTTTTCGCACTAAATTCTTACCATGCTGAATCTGAACATCGCCTTTCTCAAAATCTATAATACACGCACAATCCCTACCAAACGGATTCTCATACAAGATTATCGAGGGGAGAAAAAGTTTTTTAATAACACCCGCTTGTAACAACTCATTGTAGAAATCAATCAGAATCTCTCCGAGAGAATGTGTAGAGAGGATCTGATGTTTAATAATTTCATTGGTTATTAATTCTAATGTTTCCTCTCCTTGATTCTTCCCACGAACTTGAGCTTTCTCCACTGCATCAGACAAACGCCTTTCAAATCGTTTGAGAAGCTTATCAGAGTAACCGTTCATCGCTTGTGCAACTTGTTTCCTTATATCACTTGAAGAACTATGCTTATGGACATTATCTGGTTTTTCTTTTATCCTATCATACAACTCATCTATTTCATTTGACTTTTCTTCTATTTGCCGCTTTAATGACTCTGTTGTTATCGACAACTTGGTTATTTCATTCTGTTGATCATCTACTTTTTCGTTGATTTCTCTAATTTTCGTTTGAATATAGCCCATATCAGACATCTTTATCACCTTCAAAGTTTTGATTACATTTTCTCTAACTTTCCTTCATTTAGTGCAGCAAGCCAGTCAGAAGAAGTCGAATTAGCATCATTAGAAGGAGTGGGTACGCGGTAAACCGACTCCAGAAACCAGGATGTAAAAAAACGCCGATGCCTTTTAATCAAATCCCCGAAGCAAGAATCCAAAATGTATGTTGTCCCCCAATCTGTCGGTGACCTTACAATTCTCCCTGACGCTTGAATGAGCCTTGCAATCGCACAACTGACATACCAGTCATAATCAACAGCCATCCGTTTTTCCACTTGCTTATCGCCCAAGCTTAAAAAAGGCACCTTCAAGATGAACTGTTTTCTGCATAAATCTCCTGGCAGATCAACGCCCGTTTCCATTGATGGGCTTATGAGAAGAGCCGGGGGATCGGCACGTTTAAAATCATGCAAAGAATCCGACCTCTCTTTAGCATTTCTATGATAAAAGACCTGATAATCCTCAAACAGAGAAGAAGCAGATATTATCCGACTAGTAATCCCATAATTGACACAATGAATTAATATTTTTTCTTTATGATATTTACAATACGCAATTAGAAATGAGATTATCTTTTCCAAGGTAGCTTCCCAAGATGAACGGTTCATCTTGCCGATTGCAATAAAAATTACTGGCCGGTTTTCCTTCCTAAACGTTGATGGAATTGTCAATCGTTTTATATTTTCTTGAGAAATACCAAGGCTGCTGCACAAAATTGATAGATGTGGCAGTGTTGCAGACATTAATAATATTTTACTTCCCCAATCAAAGATATGATTCGAAAAAATATCGACTCGGACGGGCTTAAATAAAATATAACTACCCCATCTTCTTGGATCTTCAAAATAATCAAGAATCCAATTATTCGAGTTATAAACATTCCCAAAAAATTGTAACTTCTTTATTTGATTTCCCCATTTATTACACGCTTGAATCTCTTCTGTACTCGGAGCACCACCACTGGTTATCTTCCCGCGGATTATACCCTCAGCGGTCACATATTTTTTTCCAATAATTTCTGAAGCTTTATCCAGCACAGAGAGAATATATTCACGGTCCTCGTTTTCAGGAAATGGTAGATTAATATCATGGAAAAAACGATAACCAAATTTTATATTAACGAAATTCATTAACTCTCCTTCAATGTTGTGTCCCTCATCGCAAATTAATATTTCCGCCTTGGGGAAATCATGGATAAATTTCTGATTTGTCAGAAACATGCTATAATTCCAAACAACAACCCGCGAATCCTTCGCTATCTCCTTTTGAACGAAATAAGGACAACTAGATTTTAGAGGACAATTCTCTTTGATATACTGATACATACATTTCTCGCAGGTCGTATTCTTTTTTATCAAACACTCAAAGTTACTTCTTCCCTTAACAGTAACTACTTCTCCTGGAAAATCTTTCAAAAGTTGACTTTGTAAATTCTTGGTGCTGACAAGATAATACACCTTTTTCCCCGACAATTTTGCAATAGCCATAGCAACTATACTCTTACCCGAACCTGTTGGGGCATCAAAGGCCGTAAAACGATTTTTTGCATTCAGAATAGAACCAACCGATTCCCGTTGATAAGGTCGCCATTCAGGAAACCCAGTAAACATGGGGTTTTCAGGAATGCCTATGTATTCCATCATTTGCCTCCCTTTCCAACTTTTTCTAATCTTTCCTGTAAAGTAATCCAGTGGATTTTTGTAGGTATGAGGAAAGTCTCCCGATTATTCTTGTTCCGTTCCAACGAGTACCCTAGGCTTTTTATTTCATTTCTTATTTCTGTGTTATCCATCATTTTATCCAACACCTATATATATAAATATATATACTTACATATACATATGAGAAGTATGCTTTTTTTCATTCAACTCCATTTTAGGATTTAAGGGAGGATCCTGCCTCCCCACCATTATCCATTGTCTCTCTACATCCATGCGGAAGTAAACCAAGACCCATATCATCCACATCGAGATTCCTTAAGAGACGTCTGACCCTCTCCAGATGTGGAAATATATGGTCCGTAATCTGCTGTTTGTGTGTATCAGATCCGGTTTCACTCCATATATCCTTTAGATCTCCATACTCTTTTTTTGCCTCTTTGTAGTAAAGATCTATGATTGTATCCATCGAGATCAAAACATCTCTTGGGATTTGATCATACACATCGTCGTCTTCTGGCTTCTTATCTTCGTTTTCTTCTATTGTTTTTGTTTTTGTTTCCGTACACATTTTGTTTCAACTCCTAGTGGGTTACATCTGGGTTACATTTTTTATGTAACCATGTAACCAAAATGTAACCGCATTTTTCTCCTATTAAATCATTAAAAGTTACAAAGTTACATTGTTTGAGCCTATACACACACGCACGTGTGAGTATTTTTTTATACATTATTTTGTAGTTTTGTATATATTCATGTACACATTCATAATAAAAAAATAATTTCTCTATACGCGTATATAGAGCTTTTATATGTAACTCTGTAACTTTTTGATGTTCAATAGAGAAGAACCTGGTTACATTTTCGGTTACAAAGTTACAACTTTTAATGTAACCTATATAAACTTTCCCCCCAAAATCGTGTAAAACACCTAATTTTTGTAGTGTTTTTGGTGAATCTGGTGAAAAAACCACATTTCGTCCCCTTCTATATCTCTCCTTATGAAAAGGTATGTAACCGGCTCCCATTTCTAGTCCCTCCATGTATACTCCTTATCGTTTTTCTTGATCAACAAACCATTTTCAATTGCATCATACATCACATTAGCATCAAAATGATCGTGTAAAAATTCATCATCAATTGTCAAACCTTCTTGTTCACCCACACTGATTGTTTCTTTCAACTTTTTCTGCTCGGAAGTGATGCCATCCTTTAGTTTGGTTTGGCCATCCTTAAACTTCCATATATCTGATGGTATGAATACAGCCCTTTGTGTCTTTCCCCCGATTTTCCATGGCTTATACAATGACTTCAGAGGGATCCCTGTTAACTGTTCGATTGCCTTGGCAATATCGGATAGACTATCGATTTTTGCCTGTTTGTCCCCTTTGTATTCGCGTAGAATTACACCTGTTATTGCATCACCTGGATAACTTTTTTCGCTAACATCAAGTGTGGCGTTTGTCCATATTATATCTTCTCCAACTATTTCCTTATAGGAGTCCCCTCCTTCCACATAGACTTTTCTTGTGTTCTTTGCTTTAAACATCTCCCACCAATGAATAAAATCATGAATTGATAGCTCACCTGCCTCTTCTGTACTTCTTTCGATTTTATCAATTACATCCGTTGCAAATTCTGTATAAGATGGAGCTTTCCATTTTACCTCATATTTTTCTGCTGCCCTTTGCCATACTTGCAATCCTTCATATATGGATGCATATGTGATCACCCGCCGTGGGTCGATAAATTTTTCATATACTTTTTTCAGTTCTGTTTCATGGTAGTCCAACCTCCGTGAAAGTTCATCAAATGAATATTTCAAATCCTCCAACTCGAGTTCTACTAATCGCCATCCGATCGGTTTAAGTTTGTTCATAATTTGTTTTATCTCTTCCACCTTTTTTGAGTTCCCTCCTCGTTGAGATACACATGTACCATCGAATTCAATTTTGAGTATTCTAACAAGAACAGAATGATCAGTAATGCCGAACCTGTTACAGTTGATGCCAAGCACAGCTCTACTCAAAAATCTGTTAATCCCCTGATCGGATGTTCCTCTTATGTTGCAGATATAGTTCTCAGGCGATTGTTTTAACAGATCGGTTGTTTTTTTCCATTTAACATTTTCAGCTTCGTCTATGGATATGAACCCACAGATGCTATCAAGTACGGTAGAAAATCGAAATGTTGTTTCAATGCTATTACCGGATACAGGGAAAATATTGAATAAATAACGTGAATAAGTGTGATGTATGGTAGATTTCCCTAGTTTAGGTACGGGCGAGAAGTGTACGATATTGTAGATAAAATAATTGTTTTTCCGTAGTGTTAATGCAAATGGTGCCATCACTCCCATGCCCATGCTGGGTAGTATTTCATAGGGGTGCCAACGATCTACCAACTCTATGTACGGTTTTATCGTGTCTTTTGTTATTTTTTGGTTTAGTGCCTCTTTGCATTGTATTTTTA
Source organism: Thermoplasmatota archaeon (assembly GCA_030616985.1). Classification (GTDB taxonomy): domain Archaea; phylum Thermoplasmatota; class E2; order DHVEG-1; family DHVEG-1; genus JAUWWG01. Next base: position 2,581 of record JAUWWG010000091.1, on the reverse strand, counting down.
CTATTTCCTGTGCCTGTTTTAATGGCAGTGAATCCAGACATAGTGCTAGTTTATTGTTGTTTTGATATACTCCATATGTGGCATGGCCTCTTCTTTTTGGTAAGTTGAGGCATACGGCGTTTACACAGTCTTCAATGTATTTTTTTGATACAATGCCTTCATCTTTTTTCATCCATGCAACAATCCCAACGGGATTATCGATACGTTCTTCGCCATCAATGATATATTTAATTGCCCGGTCTATGTCTACCATCAATTTCTCTTTTGGTTCAAATTTTCCAACGTATACTTTTTTTAGTAACCATTTTTCTTCCCCTGTTGTTTGATTCACTCCCATTTGAATATCTAAAGAGATGCCTTCTTTTGTTAGGATCACTTTTGTAAATTCATCCAGTTCTGTCTCTATTATGACATCATCGTCTTGCGCCTCTTTTTGTGTCTCTTCTTGCGCTTTTTTTTCATCCTGTGATTGCTCTTTTTGTGTGTTAACATATTTGAATCCCATGGTACCATCACTCAGAGCGAGTATGTTGCTTTTTTGTAGTTGAGTGAGTATATCAGCGAGTTCTTTTTTGATCTCCTCAATTTTTCTTTTATCAGTTTCACCAACAGCATCTATGATGTTTTTGTAGAACGCCTTTCTCTTGCCTTCATTTCTATAAAAATCTGTTGTAATCTCTGTTTCCAGTCCCTTCTCTTTACCCTCCATAAGATAATATATCACTTTGCCATGTCTAACGGCCGACTCGAATTTTATATGATAAACTTTCCCTCTTACTGTAAGAGAAAAAATTGTCATACTTTCGATTCTTTTTTCCTGTGAGTATTCTATTGGATTTGTTATCTCCTTGCAGGTTCCATCCGGTTGACATATCCCCAGCTCACCCATGGTCATATGGGGAAACCCGCCGCCTTTCTTCTGAATAGTTTTACAACCTGGACAGCTCATCTTCTTGAACCAAGATTCGAAAATGTTTGTTTTTTGTCCTCCTAATTTGGTTGATACTGCGTTAAAACTTTTTTCTGCCTCATCCTTACTGTATCCCGCTTGCCCAATGAATGTCGTATACAGCGTCTTCATTCGGGTTGCGCCATTTGGTACGTTCTCCGATGCAACAATTTTCTTGATGCAGGGCGGCCAGTATCTCCGATCAGCTGCTGTTGTTAATACTTTTACGCGAGCCGGTGTATCATCGTCAAAAGGTCTGCATTGGTTCTCGTATTTCTTTAGTTCTATTAATAGCGGTATTCTTTCCTTTACATCGAACTTTTTCATCCAATTCTTACATTCATCGATGGTTTCATCACTAAGTGGCAACCTTGCTTTTTTGATATCTATTTTAATGTTTTTAACATCAAGAGGTATGCAAGCAAACGGGTAGTCCTTATGGATACTGAGGATCGTTTTGAACACCCTTTTCTGATTATTAATCGCATCAGCTTTTGCCTTCCCTTTGTATTCAGGATGTTGCTCGAAGAACTGCGATTCAATATCCTTGATATAGGCATTAAAACAGTCCACTAAGATTCGCCATGACAGGTTGAGATTTTTATCTGTCTTGAATTTTTCCGTAAAAAGGTTGTGGTGTAAGTAAATATAGATACCACCACCTGAAAAATCGGCATATGTACTTGTTGGGCAGGTCTTTCTAAACTTGTCACACATGAATTGTGCAAGGGCTTCTACAGCCTCTCGTACTTCTGCCTGCATAATGTTATAGCCCTTGCCTGAGTCGATATCTACACCTAAGGAATACGTTTTAGTATCTGCAAAAGTTCCAATGGTCAGCTTATTTTTATACTCATCATGTAGAGACCTGGGAATGCTTATCTTTTGTGTGCTCTCATCAAAGAAATTATGTGTCCAAAACAGTGTACGATGGTTTGCTGTAAGATAGTCGTAATCATCAAGAGCCGTAGGACCGAGAAGCCATGCCTTGCTCATAGGACCAAAAAGCCATGCCATATCCTTAAAATATCTATACCATTCTACGAAATCACCGTTGAATGCCCGCCATAGGTTGCCCTCCCTTGCGTGGTCGATTATAATTTCTTTTACTAATGGTTTTTTATAGTGGTCACGAATTAATTTTTGTTCAGCTGCTGTCGTAATAGGTTTTTTTGTTTCAACCTCTTTTTTTGTCTTTTCTTGTTCCTTCCATTTCTTTTCCACTATTTCCTGCTCTTCACGGTTTTTTTGCATTTTCCATGCAGTTTCCCGGTCTGCTCCACTTTCTTCCATAATTTTGCCAAGGGGATCATCCTGCTTTTCCTCCTGTTTTATGATTTCAACATATTCAGCAATTCCATCGTTTACTAGTGGTCTATGCCCCTTCTTTTTTACTTCTATAATTCTCCCCTTCTCGATGGTAAAGTCTTTCCTAATAAAATCCTTAAGAAAACGGAGTTTGACATACCCCTTTTTAGTCATTGATGCACCTCCCACCTGTGTGCAATATCAATAAAAAACCTATTGCTCGCGTTATATTTGCTGTTTTCTCTGCAATATGGGAAAAATTATATAAATAGCAAGTGACTATATACGTTCTGTGGAGGCTTACAACGACGGGTTCAATCCTCG
>JAUWWG010000078.1 GCA_030616985.1 Thermoplasmatota archaeon | reverse complement strand
TACAAGGATTTAAAGGAGATATTTCCAAAGGTTTCTGATAAGTATTTTGACAAAACTGTTAAGGATTTAAATATTGCTACTGATGAAGAATCTTTCGTCATAGATAAGGAATTAGAGGAATAAAGATGAAAAAACAACTTATTATAATCGGAATGACGCTGATGCTTTTAGCGGTTGGATTGAGTGGATGTTTGGATAATTATGTGGAAGGAACAGGTAGGATTCAGTATAATGACTTTGAAGGTGGTTTTTATGGTATTGTATCTGATGATGGTGAACACTACGACCCAATAAATTTACCGTCAGAATTCGAGGAAGATGGTTTACGAGTCGAATTTAAACTAAAGATACTCGAAAATCAAAGTAGTATTCATATGTGGGGCACAGTTGTAGAAATACTTGAAATTAAAAAGTTGTAGAGTTCACAAGTTGTTATGAAATTGTAGATATTGAAAGGAAACGGAGGCAAAGGAAATGAGAAACCCGTTTTTGAGACAACAGAGAACTACTAAGATTGATTTTAAATTTGATTTTTAAAGAGTATTACAGGATTTTGAGACTTTAAATTGAATTTTAATCAATGTTGTAAACGTTTTTTTGCCAAAATTATGAAAAAGTGTGTGTTCACCTGCATACTGAATTTTGTAAAATATAATCGTGTTATTTATTAGCACAGATTTATATGTTAGTGTTTGCCTCCCTATCAGTGGAGGTATGATATGAAACAAAAAGGAAGTAAGAAAATCAAAGGAACAAAAGACAGTTCCAAGAAGCAGCAGAGAAACAGTAATGCACCATTCGATGAAAATGGAAGATTAATTCCAGTAGAGAAAGAAACCGTTGAAAAAGAACTGCAAAATACTAAATCTAATGAGGAAGAAAAAAAGGAGAAACAACGACAGCGGTGGAGAGATTATTACCATAAAAACAAAGATAAGTACAGAGAGTGGAACAAGAAATGGCGAGAGAAACAAAAAACAAAGAGCAAGGAAGCATGAAATTCAAATGTATCTGCTGCTCAACTGAGAAACAACCTGTATATGTGACACCAGTGGAAAATGAACATGGCTATCTCTGTTGTCCACGCTGCGGAAGTATTGAACTGCAAGAAATATAATCCTTTCTTTTTTTTCCTTTTGATGTTACGTTTTGCTATAGTTTTGTTGTGGTTTGGTGACATTTTTTAAAAATTTTTAACACTTATAAATTATCCCGTTTTGTTGGGTTTTGAAACATTCATATAGGTGGGGGTAGAATATAAATAAATGTCAATTCAAATTTTTTAGTGTGGTTAGCGGGTTGATTTTATTTGATGGGTTAATCCTTTGATTTTTCCAATATGGGTGTTATTAGCAGGCTATCATTTTCTACAAGTTCTACCCACACCTGTTGTATGTTATAACCTTGTTCTCTGAATGATTCTAACCAAAAGCCGGGTAATATCAATGCTCGAGCTGTCTTTCCCTGTTGAATTACTTTTCTTTTTACCTTCATTATTAAAGGTTATGTTTTAGCTGTTATTAAACTTATTTGTATTGTCTTGTAAAGCAATAGAAAGATAATATTTATAAACAATAATAAAGTATAAATATGGCCTCATCATACACTATATCATATTAAACATAATACATAACATAAAAAGCTTAGGTGAGCAAAATGAAAAGGAAAAAAATGATCGAAAAAGGATGGATTGAGAAGAAGGAGTTCTGGATGAAGAAAGGCGAATATGGATCTTGGATAATCAACAAAAAAAATAAGAAAAAAAGCGGGCAACATCAAGGTGATAAATCACAAAAAAAAGACCTGCTTGACAAAAACGGAATATTGATATTATCAGAGGTGGAAAAATGAAATGGGATGAAGGGGAACCTACCGGTGGAGAAATTGTGAAACTGGCAGTTGGTGAATCAATTGAAGGGATTCTGATAGCAAAAAATCAAACCACACCATGGAAAAATCGTTTTGTTTATAGGATTAAACTATTTGACAGTGATAAGATTAAGATTTTAACCGGAACAACTCGCCTAGATGAATCAATGTCGGAAAAAGAAGTGGGACAACCAATAAAAATCGAAAGAATAGAAGATACCCCTTCTGGGAAAGAACACCCATACCACAACTTTAAAATATACTCAGCAAAGGAGTAGACTATGAAAGATAAAGGTTCTCCCAAAGAAAAAAGGGAGATATCCGAGAAGGAAACATTGGAAAATAATAAAAAATTACAAGAGAAAGCGATTAGGGCGGAAAAACATGAGCAAAAACTACTAAAGGATAAAAATCTGTTAATTAAAATTGTTGATGAGATCCATAAGGCGGGGCTGGTTGGGGAGGAAATAAGTATCCTCGTTTTAATCATTAAAATTTTTCTTAGGTTAATAAAGAATTACTCTCCAACGAGCTCAAATGTTTTAGTATCAGATAAAACAAGTGGTGGTAAGGATATTATCGTATCGAGTGTGTGTAAAACTATTTTACCGGAGGATAAATACCACCATCGTACAGATATTTCAGATAAAGTTTTTGATTATTGGCAGCCCATTATTAGATGGGTAACAATTGATGGGCAAAAAATTCCAATCAAAGATTCATGGAACGGACATGTAATACACCTTGAGGATCCAAGAGAGGATGCATTAGTAGGGCAGTCCTTTAAGGTGATGGCATCAGGGGGTACACATGTAACAAAAATCATTAAATTTAGACCGGTAACGATCGCAATTGATGGTAAACCAATAATGATTGTTACTTCTCTAGGTGCATCGATAGATGAAGAAGGGCAACGTAGATGGGATTCTTTACGTATCGATACCTCAGAAAAATTAACAGCAATTGTCAAGAAAAATATTTTATTAGTGGCTAGTGGAAAAAATAAGCATAATAAAAATGAGCCGCTTCGTCATGCTATTCGAGTTCTTTTATCACCCTATGAGGTTGTAATTCCTTTTGCTTCGGAATTAGAAGGATATCTTCCAAATACTCTTATTATCAGAACCCAGATAAAAAAGCTACTAGATTACATAAAATCCTCAGCAGTTTTACATCAGTGGCAAAGAGAGAAAGATAAAAAAGGACGATTAATTGCAACTTGGTTTGATTATGATTTTGCCAGGTTTGTTTTTATAATATTGAAGGATGTTGAAGGAATAACTCTTAACAGCGCTGAAGAAGAGTTCATTACGTTTTTAAGAGAGCAAGATAGACCTATATCAATAACAGAAGCAGATGAACGGTTTAAAAGAAGAAGTAAGGCATGGATATATGATCATCTTGAATCATTTGTAATTAAAGGATTGATTGAAGTATCATATGAAACAGTTGATTTTAATAGGGATATCAAAAAGATTAGAGCGCCCAAATATAGTGAGAGTGTTGACCTACCCCCATCCCATTGGTTTTCTTCTAAATTCCAAAGTAGATTTGAAAAGGAACAACAGAAGGAATTCAAGAGTTTCCAGAGTTTCTTGAAACTTTTAAGGATTCTTGATAAAAACAGGGAAAAAGTGGGGTTAATCCCTATTTTTAAAGAGTGGTATGAGAAACCTATAGAAATTCAAGAAAACCAAGAAGGAAACACAGGATCAACAGAAGAAAATGACACCAAGAATAAAAATAAGAAAGGGAAAGAATCAGGAGAAAAACTCCATGAAAAAATCCTAAAATTAAAAAAATTCATTGAAGAAAATAAAAAAGCTGGATATAGTATTACTGATGATTTCTTGTCCTATAATTTTGATAAAAAATTTATAGATCAGTGTAAGAGTCGTGGGTTACTTTTAAAAAATTCAAAAGATGAGTATGATTTTAATTGGAGATGAGTAATATAAAGGAGTTAGAGTATGCTTCACTGGTACACCCTCTGGAAACACATGCGAACAATATCCAACAAGTGTATAGAAAAGCGAGCTGTGATGGAACTGATCATTTTTTGTGAGGATATCATCAATCAGATCATAATTCAGAGCGTTAAAGAGCTTGATAAAATCAATCAGGCAAAAAGGATTCAAGGACTGTACCAAAAGAAGAGAATCGATGAGATTTGTGTGAAAAACGCGATCAAACACTTATGTGAAGAGGGACATCCCCTTAACAGAAGAAAAATAGGAGGAAAACAAAACAAATGAACCTTCAAGAAACACTACATAAATTTGAAATATATCTCATCAAAAATAATTGCTCACAAAATACTATCGATGGGTACATAAGAACCATCAGGCAAACCATGCATGATCTTAACCTTGATAACTTCACTCAGGATGAACTTGATGAGATAGCTGTATCATTAATTAGTAAATATCAAATCGGCGGGAATCGGCTAAGATATGCTGCTCTGAACCTCTTTTGTAGAGAAATATTGAAAAGAGATGATTTGTACTTGAAAATTCCTAAATCCCAGGATAAAAACAAGGATATCCTAACAAATGAGCAAGTTGAAAAGATACTAAATGTGGCAAAAACAAAACGGAAATCTGTTTTTGCAGTACTCCAAACAATATATGATTGCGCTCTCAGACGTAGTGAAGCATGTAACCTAAACATAAGTGATGTGAACTTTGAAACAATGGAATTATCACTAAGAGACACCAAAACTGGAGACAAGATAGTATCAATAACATCACGAGTAGCTGAATCCATCAAAGATTACTGCCTCTATGAACGAAAACCTAAACATGAGGGTGAACAAGCATTGTTTCTCAATAGATTTGGGCATAGAATAGGCGAGCATTTTATTAGAAATAATCTAAAAAGATGCGCTGTGGAAGCAGGAATCACAAAAAGGGTGTACCCTCACATGCTCAGAGCATCATGTATAACACATCTATTAAACAAAGGAATCAATCCTCTCACCGTACAACAGCATGCACGACATCGCAGTTTCAAAACTACTATGATTTACAACCGACCGACGCAACAACAGATGAAAAAAGATATTGAACGTGTCTTCGTAGTAAAAAAGGATTTAACCAAAAAAGACCGAGTGAAAGCAATTGTTGATAAATACCTCCAAGGAGAAATTTCCAATAACGAAATGAGCAGGTTACTTGGTGTTATACGACCAAAAGAATTAAATCATAAATCTGAATTAACAGGTTACGCTTAGGGCGCATAGCCTTCTCATGGCCAGGTAACCACTTTTTTGGGCGGGTAACAAAGTGGCTATGTGGCGGACTGCAGATCCGCATACGGGGGTTCAAATCCCTCCCCGCCCTCTAGTATAATTTGGGGGAAGTTGATTGATACATAGCAAAGGTGAGGTTAATCCATCGAAATTCTTTATTATAATGTTAATTTTATTAATATTTATAAATCTAAATGTTGTATCAGGGGAACCTGCAACCATTGTAATAAACGAGATAATGTATAACCCAGAACAAAACGATAATTACAACGAGTGGATAGAACTATATAACCCCACAAATCATTCCATCAATGTTTCAGGTTGGAGCATAACTGACAATTACGCCGAGGATTTTTTAGAGGGTGATAAAGACCATGGAAACGGAACTACTATAATTCCAGCATATGGTTATGCTATCATAGCGGATCATGGAACAAAAATCTATGAAAACTTCTCCATCTCTGCTAATACAACAAGACTTTACATTGATGACTCCAACATAGGAAATGGGCTAGGGAATAACAAAGATAAATTAATACTTAAAAATAGTACAGGAAACTTTACAGATGCTGTAGAATGGAGTTATGACTACACAGATGTACCTGGTATGCCCACCGATTTAGTAGATGAAGGACACTCCCTAGCCAGACATAGCGGTCTAGATACAAACAACTCCACCATTGATTTTTATGATGGGATAATTCCTACACCAGGCATCAAGAATAAATTTATACAAGGGGGAAACTTGGACATAGCATTATGCCCAAGCCATATACCAAAAATACAAAATAATTCTGAATATGGCATTCCTTTTGCTATCAAACTAAACATTAGTAACTATGTTCCTGACGAAAGTTATCAAATAAAATCATATGTGGTTGGAAACATCTCCAGCCGTTGGCCTGCAAGTCAAACATGGGATGGAACCTCTTGGATGTACTCGGATCGATACGTATTCAACATAACTACCGATGAACATGGAAATTGGTCTGACTGGATCTACCTAAGATTCAAAAAAGAATACAAAGAATATCAAAGGAACATCAAGGAAAATGACACAGCATATGTAAATGTGAAAATTAGAAAAGATGACTCCTCGGATGAAATTTCCAATACTATATCCCTCATGGATATGGATAAAAGCACGTTAAATGCTACAAGTGGAGGATGTGTTATAGGAATAGCTGAAGAAAATAATACGTTTCTACAAAACAAAATCACCATCGTTGAAAACCATGCGGGTGTTGTCACTGGTATCTATGTCACAGAAGATAATGAAATTGATGATGACCTTACTTCAAAATCTGGATATTACAAGGTAGCATCTCCTGTTGGTTCAAACTATACTGTAAAAATATTAGATGGGAACGATAATGTAATACATGTTATCCCCAATATAATCATTGAACAGGGCAAATATGGAGTTAATATCAACTCGCCAGAGACTTCTTATACGGTGAAAAGAAGTAAAACTCTTGATATCCCTCTAACTTTGAAAAATGCCGGTGATTTCAATGATACCGTACATGTATCTATTGATCAGGTCACCAATGGCTGGGATGCAGAACTAGAGAAAAAAGCAATATCGCTAGATCCTGGAGAGGAATGCGACATTAATCTACATATAGTACCATGTCAGCATAGGAAACGTGAATTTAGTGGCACTAATGTAGACGTTTTAATAACCTCTGAAAAAGACATTGGAGAATCAGACAAGATAACATTTTATATCGATATTATTGCACCTGATCTAACTATTACAAACATAAAAGTTTATGACGAAGATAACAACGAAAGTGATATTTTTGGACAAGGAGAAACCATAAGAATAAAGGCATTTTTCAAAAACATTGGAAATGAAAATGCCACAGATGCAAGTGCTATGTTTTATTATGATTCTATCGATGAAGAGCATTTTATCGGAAGTAAATCCTATGAATCAATTGGCAAATACCAGAAATATCCTTCTATGAAATGGGATACAATTGATGTAGAACCTGGTGGCCATACTGTTTTTGTAATAGCTGATGGGAATGAACGGATCGATGAACTAGATGAATTCAACAATAAAATGTCAGTCGAGGTAAATATATTTGACACATATCCAGTTAAAGACGGAGAAAATCTTTTGATAACAGAGGTTTACTATCATACGCATTCCAGAGTTAATAACGAATTTGTCACAATATATAACCCTACAAATCATAGCTTGAACATTTCAGGTTGGTATATAACAAATCAACCTTTGAAAAACAGAGGCGATCAAAGAAAGATCATATTTCCAGATAATACCACAATAGCCTCAGAAGCTTGTCTGTGTATTACACAAAACGCTAGTGCTTTCACGTGGGAAACAGGTAGAAAACCAGATTTTGAGTACAAGGTAGATTCAAGTGATGATGTGCCCCAGATGTGTTCATCTAAACAATTTACTTTAAGCAATAACGGTGCCATGATTGCATTAAAAAGCTTCTACAACCATACAATTGATATCTTGGCGTATGGAGAATCAGATTATAACTGCAGTGGATGGGATGGCCTGCCGATTCCAAGTTCAGGGACAGGCACCATTCTAAAAAGAAATTTCAATCAAGATATACCGGTTGACACAAATACATCAAGTGACTGGTCTCATCCAAGGAGATATGGTATTGGACAATCTGATTTTCCTTTCGTAAATATTTCTTTTACTGGAGAAGTAAAAACGTTTGTCTCACCTGACTGCAGTTTTGAAACAATAGTAAGTGAACTGAGAAAAGCCAATGAATCAATTTATTTCAACGTATATGTTTGCTAACAATAGACTAAATTTAAAGATTATTTGTTAATCCTTCATTCAAACTAGAGTTTTGATTTGCCATTGAGATTTACCCCTCTTGGCAAAAAATAATCCTATTGCCTAGATATAGGAGCAATATGTAGCAGGTTTTAATCTAATCAAAAGGCTATGATTAAAGTTTTAAGGAGAAAAACAAGAACAATTAAAAGTTTTGTTTTAAGTTTGTTATTTCTGTGGTGATATTAGTATAATCACATTATCATTTTCAATGTTTGGATCTATGGTTGTTGAATCAGTGAGTTCCACTCTGATAGTTATGCTCATAAAGAGAAAATTAAATAGCTCATTAATCGCTTCCGCAAACTCTTGCCAATCTGTAACGTGATTAACCCAGCCTGAACCATTGGTATATGGCGGTGCAATATAACCCGGTTGGGGCCAGACGATGCTACTATTTAACCAAGGGACATCAGGTCCAGAGCCAATAGCTAAGGAGTCAAACTCATCCTGATCTTCCTGCATGCCTAGTGTGGTGAGTGAATATTCTCTTGCAGTCTCGGCACTTAATTTTCCCAGCGTTTCACCTTTATATTGTGCAGTATATCCACCTGGTATCCATTCACAATTCGCCTCTCCATCTGTGACCAAAACAATTACTTGTAGATGATCTGAACTAAAATTACCAATGTCATGTAACTGATCTGCACCTAATCTAATACCACATCCCGTTGGCGTATACCCCCCCAGTTGAGGGATATTACCTACATCTGTTGAAACATCCATATAATACCCGGGATCAATAGGATTATCTGTAATAATCATTGGAGATATTTCTACTTTTGCATATGGATTGCTAAACCAAGACCCACCACCAAATTGAACTACAGTAAGTTCCACGGAACCGTCATATGGGAAAACACTTTCGTTTCTTATTGCTTGTTTCAACCCTTCCTTCATTAGATTCCAATCACTGCTACTGATGCTGCCAGATCCATCAAGAATCATTGCAAGTTGCGAAAACTCCCGTAATTCGATTCCCACAACTTTTACTTCTATTCTAATGATGGCAGGTTCTCCCACCAGAACATTTCCTACATCCCAAATACCTGTTTCATTATCGTATGTTCCTTGTCCAGCGATGCTGCTATCATAAATCAAACCTTCTGGCGCTAAATATTTTATTTCAACATTTCCTGCCCCATCAACATCCCCACCATAGCAGGTTACTGTAATTGTAATATTGATATGTTCACCCATTTCTGGATACAAATTATCAACCGTGAGTTCTATTCCTATATCACTCACCGGCTTCAAATCAATTGGCCCCATAAATATAACAGAATTACTCCAAGTATCAATAGCCAATATATCAACCTCCTGATACTCACCTAGGCGACTGAGGTTATATTCAAATGAAAAGAGCATTCTTTCGCCTATATTCCATACTCCATCGTCATTTTTATCATCCAACCAGTTTCCCACTGGTCCCTTATATTCTATGCCCCCTACGGTTATTGAAATTTCCGTATCCAGTTCCAATGGTTCTCCTCCTTGATGTTCCAGTACAACGTTCGTTCCCTCTATTCTACCAACGATTTTTACAATTGTTTTGTTTTCAGGACCTTCATCTGAAAGGACTTGGAAGTAGATCAAAGAGAAAACTGAAGTGGCTATCAACAATAGCAACATTGTACCAATTATCTCAGATACCGCCCTATTAGATTTTTCAATCTTCATTTTTTGCCACCACGCTCTTATATACTCCAATCAGTGTGCCCTATTCCATTTATTTAAATTTTACATAGCTAACATAAATCAAGCATCTCATTCAACCAATCCAAAGGCTATCTGAGCGGAAATATTTACTTCTTTTATGAAAAAATTGATATAATCTCCAGAACTATCAATAAATTCTAATGTTACCCGGTCACTGGCAGATGTTATATTATAACCAACTTTACTAACTCCATTACCTTTATACTCAAACCCGGAGATAGATTGCATTAATGAACTATTAAGAGCTATATACCATGCATCTGCATAGTTGGTTGTGATGATGATGTCTGTAACATTGTTAATCTCAGTATATTGATTACTGGGACTTATAACCATCAGATATACTTGATAATTCCCATACCCGCTAACAGACGTTCTTCCAGCAATTCCAGATATGTTTACGAAAGTAAATGATAAGTTTTTACCAAACTCTGTCACAAAAAAAGATGGCTTACCATACAGTATACTTGACGGATATTGACTCAATATCAAAGATCCTGCTTCATAGACATACGATTGATCAACAAAGTATAAATTTCGTGATGAATATTTTATGGCATCCGTTGAATAAGAGATAGACACGGCATTATTTTTGACTGTTATAGTG
>JAUWWG010000117.1 GCA_030616985.1 Thermoplasmatota archaeon | reverse complement strand
CCTATAGTGTTTCCTTTTGCATCACATATTTCTTTTCCAATTAATTCATGTGGGTTATTAACTTTCATCTCACATCTCTCCTCACATTTTTTATATGAAAATCTAATAGATTGATTTAAAGGTTTCTTAAAGATATTGTAACAATTGTTACAGTTTATATATATATTTGATGGATAATTAGTAGGGATAAAAAGAGTTAACAAAATGAGAGAGGAACAAAAGAATAGGCGAAATAATTACAGGATTACACATCCACCATATTTCAATCAAATTATTTATATATGATGTTTTAATATTTTTATTGGTAATATGCATATTTTGGTTTTTTGGAAAAGTACGATGTTGGTATGTCTTTTACTTACGACTGGTATGATATCTGTTCCGGTGGTTAACCCTTATAAGGAATACACTGGTGTAGATGAATCATGCTTCGGGTTTCTTATTCCCCTTCCTGCAGGCAATGATACAACAATGGAAACATTGGTAAACAGTCGTGTTAGGTTTCTTGTCAATGATTTGTTACGGGAAAATGTGGAGGTTTTTTGGACTCTTGAACCTGGTTCTGCAATGTGCAAATCTTTAACAAGGGAGATGTCGACAAAAGAGGTTCAATTTGGACGAGGAGCGTTTATCGTTCCATTTATGGGAGATAATGGTTTTGATCAGTTGATTACAGCAGTGATGGTGGACTATAGTATTGCATCTGAAATTGATAGACAACCCTATGTTGTTGACATTTTTTGTTTGATGGATGCTATAGAGATTTCTGCATTAAAATTGGTTGAACCACGAATAGCCCAGCATTTTGCTCTACCAGTAAGGTATGGATGGCCAAGTTACCTGCAAATTGCTGAGGCTGGCGGATTTTTAACATTTGATTTCTTGCTGGATGATGAAGCATCATCAGCACTTAACCTAAGGGAGTATAATGTCTTTATGTGGCTATACGAGCCAAATCCGGCTCGTCTTAGTGAAGTTGCTTTAAGTCTTTCAAACAAAAGAGAATGCCATGCTGTTCGATCTTTTGTTCGTGATGGAGGCGGCTATGTAGGTTCTTGCTATGGGGCACTTGCAGCATCCTCAGGATTTTTAAATCCTTTTTCTGCGTCTCATCTTCTTCAAGCCTATTTTCCATTTCTTCCATGTTTACCGTTTTCCTTTACTATGTCCATGAGTGATTCATTGATGGCAGAACGTGCTGAGGTGCTAGAGGATTTATATATTTCATATTCGAGGATACATAATCACACTCATCCCATCACCTTTGGCATTAATGAAACTGTTAAAGAATTTTTTAGTGGGCCGTGGTTTGTCTGGCTCGGAAAAAACACTGATGTTATTAGCACTTTCACTGAAATCTCATTGGGGGAAAATGTCACTGTTCCATCGTTTATTAAAAACCAAGTAGAACGGTCACCAAGTTGGGCAGTATCATCCTTTGGAAAAGGGAATATGGTATTATTTGCCAGTCACCCTGAATTTATCAATAACATTACGTTTTTATTTGAAAATCGAAATTGGAACGCAGATCAATATTATGGTCGCCGGGTAGTTTTCAATGCGATTATGTATGTCACGGCTAAAGAGATTGACATCATACCTCTTAATATGCATCATCCTCTGTCCTTTATTGACATTGTCCGGGAGAAAACCAATTCTCTAGAGATTCCCTCTGCCTCTAATACATCCTTTGAAGAGTTAAAGAAAAGATTGAATAATTATTGGGATAATCTAACTGTTTTACGACAGCAGACACATCAGCTTATGGCGTTATACTCTACATTGTTTAATGAAAGCATTGTGTATCCATCACAGTCTCGTCCATTACTTTACACTTACACATTTTGTGATATTCTCTACGGTTATATTAGCAAAACATTAGACGTGTTTCAGATGCTTGACAACCTCCAATTACTTTGTGAAAACTCAAGTGCCATGCTATCTAGGAAAATAGTAATGCTGCACAGAAATCTTTCAGAAAAACTGGATTATACTGAAGAAATCTTTCTAAGAACAAAGACTATTTCTAATAAAATCTTGGAATTATTCCAAAATTCAGCGCCCTCATTTCACGAAAAATCTTGCATAGTTGAACAGTCAAGGAAGATGATTACAACCTTTGAAACTTCACTAAAATATTTGCCACAAATGTACTTTGAATCATTAAAACTGCTTCGTCACGAATGGTATCACTATGAATCCATGATGGTCTTGTAAGGATCTCTTGTTTCATTATGAGAGATTTGTGATTATAATTGTGATTTCTCCTTATAAACTCTAATCATAGCCTTTGAATTAAATTATCATAAAATTTTAATGACAATTCTAGTTTCATATTAACGATATTGGAAGGTTATAATTTGGATACATATATTAAATACGTTCCCAAACCACTTCTCTCTTCTCCACGTCCATGATGATTAATCAGATTTCAGAAAAATCAAAAACTAATAAACCCTTCAATTACCGCCATCGAGAATTTATATAAAATGAATTGTAATGGCATTTCCCGAATATTCCGACTGAACTTCGGAAGTCTCGATACAAAACCATTGCCAGCAACCTAATTACTGCAATGTCACAACTTACTATATCCTACCGCAATTACAATGTAAATGAACAACACCAATGCACAGGCATTCATAATGTCATATTAAAATCACCATGTATCACTGTATATCTACTGCAACGGCGCCAGTATTGATTTAAGCATCGTTTTAGGAAATTACGACGTATAAATAATGGTACAAGTAATTATGAAATTTCAAAAAATTTATTTTTATCAGTAAAATTATTATTCAAATCTTGTTTTCCTGTACCTCACTATATTTATGTGAAATCGATTCGAAGAATTCCAAAAAAACTAACTCTCACCAGATATAAAACGTATTATTGTGGCGTCATTTATGCGCTCGAATCCCAACATGAACCAGGATAGCCAAAACTATCTGCAGGAATATTCTCCGATGAACTATCCGGGGAATTCTCAGCTATCTCTTGAACCGAATCTTGGTCATCATTTTGTGCTGAAATCGACACTGTGACCATTCCTAATGCTATTGCTATCAGAAGTATAACATAGATTTTAAATCTGGATTTCTCACTCATTTATATACTTCATTAACAATTGTTAATTTATTTATGTATTGTCACATATTTAAATATTCTCATAATATTTTTCTCATTTATCGTATAGTCTACAGGAAATCATCTAAAACATGTACTTCTTGGCTTCTAGATCAGAAATGCCTATTAACACATTTTCTCCATCTATATTTGTTGGTAGGAAGCTAGGCCAGCAACCACCTGCGGTATTGTCAGTGCCAATACTATTAATTGCAAATTCTTTACCACAATTGATGCAATGCATGACATCACCATTTTGACGGTAACCCTTCTTAGCATCATAACAAACGTCACACGCATCAAATGCTACATGAACATTTCCATCAGAACCTTCTACCGCAAAATATCTAATTTCAATTCCATTAGACTCATAACTGTAGAATTTAGCATTAGAACCAACCTCAGATAATGGTATACTAACTTCTGTTTGGCTAATAACATCTGAAGGTGCAGCTATCTCAGAATTCTGAATTTGATCATTTGGATTACCTGGCATTGATATCACAATCACTAGACTCAATATTGCGATTATACTCAATGATGTTGCAACAATGATTTTCTGTGTTCTTTTTTTTCTTTGAATTTGTTCCATTTTTCTCAATTCTGCTTTTCTTAATTCTCTTTTATTTTTTTTCATATTCTATTCAACCTCCATAATTATTATTTTTAAAACTGATCTTACCGTCTACCAAAAGGACTTTTTTTTGACCCATATCACCAATTTCAGGGTTATGAGTGACTACAATAATGGTATGCCCCTCATGATGAAGCTCTCTGATAAGTTCAAGGATAATTTCACCATTCTTCTGATCAAGATTACCTGTTGGCTCATCAGCAAGTAAAATCTTTGGATCATTAATTAATGCTCTTGCAATACATACTCGTTGTTGTTCACCACCAGATAAGTGCATAGGTACATGTTCAAGTCGATGTCCAAGTCCAACTCTTTTTAAAGCCTCAATAGCATCCTTTTCATCTACCATGCTATGAAAATATTGTGCCATCATCACATTTTCAACTGCTGTAAGATATGGGATAAGATGATATTGTTGAAAAATGAGGCCGATATTTTCCCGTCTGAATCTTGTAAGTTCATTATGTTTTAAACCTGTGGTTTCTCTTCCGTTGATAATTACTTTTCCATTTGTTGGAGAATCCAAGCATCCAATAATATTTAGAAGAGTTGTTTTTCCTGACCCTGATGGCCCCATGATTGATGTCCATTCTCCTTTTTTAATTGATAAATTGAGATTATCAAGTGCTCGTGTTTTCTTATCGTATTGTTTTACCACATTTTGTATTTTTACTATTTCATATGTCATTTTTTTATTCACCTCGTAGTACAATTGCGGGTTCTACATTAACCGCCTTACGTACCGGTAATATACTTGCCAGAAGAGATACACCAACTGATATTCCAATAACTATAGGAATAACCTCTACTGTTGGTGAAATTGATGTACTAAAAACACTCATCCCAATAAATTGTGATAGAATAAATCCAACACCATATCCAAGCAGACCACCAATGATCCCAATGAGGGTTGCTTCAGATAGAAACAGTGTCATAATTTTTCGATTCTCTGCACCAATACTTTTCATCAGTCCAATTTCTTTCCTTCGTTCAATTACTGATGTTGTCATCGTTGTCATCACACCTAATGCAGAGGCTAATAGAGCAACAATTGTTACAAGAAACATCATATCTTCTATTTTTCCAAGAATGTTCATCTCTGCACTGACAAGCTGTTTAACTGTTCTTGCTTCCGTATATGGAATTGCATCCATGATTTCCCCTGCAAAAGTATCAACTGGGCATGCATTACATAGTGCAGAAACCTGGGCGGTATGCACCTTATTTGGTCTTCCGGTTAAATTTTGTGCGACTTGGAGATTGACAAAAATCTGATTATCTTCATGTCCCTCAGTGTTGATTATTCCAACGACTGTGAGATTATATTCCTTGATATTTGAATTATTTTCATAATCTATGATATATCGAATGATATACTCATCACCAATTTCAAGACCCAGAGCTTCTGCAACATTTATTCCCACCATACTACTATCATTATCATGGGGATCTTCAATCCATCTCCCTGTTACATTCCACCATGGACTGATGACTTGAATTCCTGTTTTAAAAATAGTGCTATCTTCTGATGAGTACGGTTCAAGAATATTTACATTTTTATTGAAATATGTACCTGCTAGTACTACTTCTTGTTGATTTTGCTCATTCTCAACTGTGACAACTGAATACAGTAATGGTGCAAATCCAAGAACATTATTTCTCCAATAAATCGTTTTTATTTTCCAAAGATCACTTTCATTGATATATCGCTGTTCTGTAACAGTTCCAAAATCAACTCCTGGGAATCCAACTTCGATGGTATCTGTTTCTGGAACAACCATAAGGTTTGCCCCATATTTTCTGAATTCATAACCTACTTTCTCACTGACATCCATTGAAACACTGAGTAATGCAGTTGCTATTGATGCACCGATAATAACTGAAAGAACTGCTATTGCAATTCTGGATTTTCTCTTTGATATTGATTTCCTTAATATTCGTCCAAACATTTTGTTTACACCTGCTGTAAACTATAGTGTCGTTTGAGGTTTATATAGTTTACGGTAAGTGTAAACCAATTTGTGGCTAATTGTACAGAAAACTATAAATACTTTTGTTTACAGTATATGTAAATTAATGGTAAAAATTGAAAGAATAAGCCTATATAAAGAAGGGATTACCAAATTTTTCAGCCCTAATGAAGCAAGAATTATGCAACTATTATGGAAAAATAAAAAAATGACTTCAAATGGGATTAAAAAAGAACTTGATGATTTATCTCTTGCCTGTGTGGCTGGAACTCTTGATCGTCTTGTGAAATCAGGTTATGCAAATCGAAAAATTGATGAAACAAAAAATCGCGTTAGTTACATATATTCTCCAATTGGAAGCCGGAAGACAGTTGGAGAAAAGATATCTGAAAAAGTTCTAGAGAGTTTAGTTGATACTTTTGGTTCTTCTGTCCTGGATGCTATTGGTAAAATAAAAAAGAAGGGATAAAAAAAGTATGGAAGCTGTTGAATGTTTTATTGATTGTATCGTTAATGCTAATTTAGTTATTCCAGTTATTATTCTATTAGGTATTGCAGCTATTTGCTTGATCTTTTTTATAATTAAACGAAGATATGAATTATTACTTGGTGCTCAGTTCATAATGAGCATCATTATTATTATTAATCTACTATCTATGAACTGTTATATGCATTCTTGGATTTGGATTTATCTGGGAATTATACTTACTGGTTCAATTATTATCGTATTAATTAAATATTTAATTGATACATATATTAATAATAAAAACGTTGGCTCAATTTCATATCTTTCCGATATTGAAAATGAATTTAATGTTCAAATTAATGTTATTGATTCTCCAATTATTAGAGCATTTATTTTCTTAAAGCGAATTTATATTTCAATGGGCCTAATAGAAAGACTTGAAAAAGATGAAATTAAGGCAGTAATTGCTCATGAAGTTTATCATTTAAGATATAGTCCCAATAAGATCATCTCTTCCCTATTAGCCCTTGCTTCATTTTCTTTTTATCGTTATTCAGATGAATTTTCCGCGGAGAAATATGCTGCTAATGTGACTAGTAAAGAAAGTCTAATTAACGCACTAAAGAAATTAGATATTAAAGATTCAGAGAAGCGTATTAAAAATTTATCTTCATAGTATTGAGGGATTTCTGCTTCCTTTTTTTAACAAATTCTTTATTTAAATTCGACTCTGATCTGTTTTAAACATGATTTGAGTATGAACTGAATAAAGAAGGAGATGTTAACAACTGCATATTTTTTCTTCCGTAAATGTGGTATATCCCTCTTTTATCAAGAATCCTGCAATTAGTAATCCAACAAGAGGATCAGCCTGCCAAAATTCAT
>JAUWWG010000075.1 GCA_030616985.1 Thermoplasmatota archaeon | reverse complement strand
TTTCATCCAAGGCCCTTTCTTTTATAATTTCATCTTGTGATGCAATTCCAATTGCTTCTTTGATAACCTCTGAAAATGGACCATAATAATACCAATAAAAAGGCAATGATTCTTTTAGCTTATTATCTTCGTTTAATTTTTTCTTTAAAACAAATGCAATTTTGTGGATTCCTGATTCTGATATGCCATATTTACTTCCAGCCACTCCTACAATGCATTTTACAATTTCTACTACATTAGGATAGTTAATATCATCCTTTGTGATGATCTCGGATTTCATTCTACCTCACATTATTTAATTATTATACATGTTTTACTATATAAGAATAATGATAAAACAATATTACCTCCTTGACCGTTGGGCGAGGAAAAACCTCGTCAATATTCACAATTCAGCCTCCTAAACTGTTCTACTTTTGCAAAGTAAGTAGATATAGATAATAAAAAAGGATTTATAACCTCTTTGTAAAAGATATTAACTAATTGCCGAAATTGCATCCCAATCCACATCCATCCAATAGACTGAATGAATATTCTGATTATTAAATTTTGCATTCTATCACCCGAATGCGACACTCTACTATTTTTCAATTATATCACCCGAGTTTGTTGACAGTACCCCACTTTATAGGAAAATTATATATAATAGTTCTCATATGAGTAATATATAGGAACGTAGAAACATGCCCAGATATGGACATAGACATGGAGGACAACGTGGACGATGCCGTGGGAGACGATGGATTGAACAGCTCCCTGAAACAACGTATTTCAGACCATATGGCCAGTCACGAGCTATCGCAAACACTGTTATAATTACAATAGAGGAACTCGAAGCACTTCGACTTGTTGACCTTGAAGACCTTACACAAGAAGAGGCAGCAGCAATGATGGGAGTCTCACGGAAAACACTGTGGAATGATTTACATCGCGCACGGAAAAAAGTAGTCAATGCATTGGTTAACGGATGTGTAATCCGTATCGAGGGTGGAAATTACGTTCAAAGATGAAAAAGGAGGTGAAATGAAATATGCCAGGTGGAGATAGAACAGGACCTGCAGGCTATGGGCCAAGAACTGGACGAGGTTTAGGCTACTGTTCAGGATATGATAGTCCAGGATTCACAAGAGGAGCACCTAGCAGTGGAGGCTTTGGCAGAGGCCGGGGTCGGGGTTTTGGACGTGGATTTTGGGGACGCGGCAGAGGATTTTGGCGTAGAGATTACTACTCAGATCCTTACTATGGGCCAGTGCCGCGTTACAGAAACATTTATCCGGAACCCAGCAATGAAGAAGAAAAATCCTACCTTGAAGACATGGTCAAAGGTCTAGAGGAAGAACTAAAGGCCATAAAAGAAAGACTTCAGGAAATTTCTAAAGAAAAAAAGGAATCTCCTTAAAAAGATATAATAGGGAGATGCCCTTTCGCATTCTTCTTTAACTATAAATTAAACCTTAGTGGTAAAAAAATAACAGAGGGATAACATGGAAAAAAAGATGTATGACGAAACAAAGGTTACCGATAGCCTAGGTAAAATAAAACATAAAATTGTTGTATTAAGCGGTAAGGGCGGCGTAGGGAAAAGCACCGTATCTGCAAATCTTGCACTTTCATTAGCAGAAAAAGGCTATGAAGTAGGATTACTAGACAGTGATATCCATGGCCCCAGTATTCCAAAAATGCTAGGTCTAGAAGACAAGAAACCAGAATCATCTGAAACAGGTATCGCTCCGATTCTTGCATTACCGAAATTAAAAGTTATGTCTATGGGGTTTCTTATCCCAGATAAAGACGCGCCTGTTATCTGGCGCGGACCTCTGAAGATGGGAGCCATTAAACAGCTTATAGGAGATGTTGACTGGGGAAATTTGGATTATTTAATCATTGATTTACCTCCAGGAACGGGAGATGAGCCGTTGAGCATAGCTCAATTGATCCCGGACAATGATGGTGCGGTTATTGTCACAACTCCTCAAGATGTTGCATTAGTTAGTGTAAGAAAATCTATTAATTTTGTTAAAAAAATGAACATGCCGGTTATTGGAATCGTTGAAAACATGAGTGGATTTAAATGTCCATATTGTGGTAAAGATATAAACCTTTTCAAAACAGGAGGCGGACTAAAAGCATCAAAGGATTTCAATATTCCATTCCTAGGAAAAATACCAATAGATCCGCAAATTGTAGAAACTGGAGATTCGGGGAAGACGTTTGCAATAAAAAGTGAAAACCCAGATACTGCTAAATCGTTTAAAAAAATAGTTGAAAATATCGAAGAAATTGTGAATAAAAAAGAGGTGAAATGAAATATGCCAGGTGGAGATGGAACAGGACCAGATGGACAGGGGCCTGTAGCTGGAAGAGGTCGCAGAAGAGGTCAAGGGCGTGGTCTAGGAGAAGGTTTTGCCCGTGGGCCTGATGGCGAATGTAGATGTCCAAACTGTGGACATAGAGAACCACATCAGTTAGGAGTGCCTTGCTATGATAAGAAATGCCCAAAATGTGGTAGCCCTATGACAAGAGCTTGAATGCCAATAATTATTAACGGAAAGTTTATTTGAGACGAGAGGTAGAAAAATATGAAAATAGGTGTATCATCAACAGGTGAAAACCTGGATGCAAATGTTGATCAAAGATTTGGAAGATGTAAATATTTCCTTATTGTGGATACGGAGTCAATGGAATTCGAAGTTTTATCAAATGAAAATGCAATGGCTTCGGGCGGCGCTGGAATACAAGCAGCTCAAACAATTGCTAAGACAGGTGCAGAAGTTGTCGTAACTGGAAATGTAGGACCCAATGCATTTCAAACATTGTCAGCAGCTGGTATGAAGATATTTACAGGAGCAAGTGGAACAATAAAAGAATCGATTGAAAAATACAAAAAAGGGGAACTAAAGGAAACAGAAGCCCCCAGTGTTGGCAGCCACTCTGGGATGAGGAGGTGAAAAACTATGAAAATATGTATACCTACTATGGGAGAAAACGGATTAGACAATGTTGTCGGTGAACATTTTGGTAGAGTACCAACATACACTATAGTCGATCTTGATACAAACGAGGTGAAAGTGATACCCAATACTAGTGAACATATGGGTGGACAAGGTTACCCTCCCGAAATTATGGCAAAAGAAGGGGTAAATGTTATGGTTTGCCGTGGACTTGGAAGACGTGCAATTAGTATGTTTGAACAGCTGGGTATTGAAGTTTATATTGGTGCATCTGGAACTGTAAGAGATACTATTGCTGCTTTTATACAAGAAACCCTTCAAAAGGCTAGTGAAGGGGATGCATGTGCACAGCATGCATTCAGAGATAGACATCACCACTAAAACACATTCAGCAAGTGAAATAATGAAGACATATCTTGATTGTATTCCCTGTTTTATAAAGCAGTCATTAGAAGCTGCGCGCATGGCAACAGGCGACGAAGAGATCCAAGCAGAAGTGTTAAGAGAGGTTATGAAACACCTCCAAGCCATTTCTTTTACTAATTCGCCTCCAGAACTCTCTAGAGAAGTACATGAAATTATCAGGAAAATTACGGATTCAAAAGACCCATATAAAAAAGTAAAAGATCAGTCAAATGAGATGGCAAAGAACGAGTACCCTTACCTCAAAAAATTGGTGAAAGATGCAGACGATTCTCTGCTTATGGCAATTAAACTCTCCATCGTTGGCAATGTCATTGATTTTGGTACAAGCAACCGTTTCAACGTTGAAGATATGATTGATGTAGCGGTGAAAAAGGAATTTGTCGATGATGATTATCCGCGATTTAAAGAAGTTTTAAAGCAGTCCAAAAGCATTCTGTACCTAGCCGATAACACTGGTGAAATATTCTTTGATAAATTACTTCTCGAGGAAATTTCTGATGGTGAAAAAAAGATTACCTATGTTGTAAAAGCAAATCCCATCATAAATGATGCGACAATTGATGATGCGAAATTTGCAGGCATTGACAAACATGCAAAGGTTATCGCTGGTGATGCTGGTCAGAGCAAATCAACTCCAGGGATGGTCCTTTCATACGCATCAAAGGGATTCTTAGAACTCCTCAAAACGTCAGATATGATCATCTCTAAAGGCCAAGGCAATTATGAAGCATTAAGTGATATAGATCGGGAGGTGTTCTTCCTGTTAATGGTCAAATGCCCTCTCGTTGCAAATGACATTGGTACTGAAATGGCAAGACTTGTTTTGAAGGTGAAAGAATGATTATCTCTATTGCAAGTGGGAAAGGAGGAACTGGAAAGACAACAATTGCGACAAACCTTGCTTTAAGTCTTGGAAAAGTACAGGTGATTGATTGTGATGTTGAAGAACCGAATGCAAATATTTTCTTTAATGCAGAAATCAAGGAACGTGAAGACGTTACAGTAGAAATTCCAGAGATAGATAAGGAGAAATGTGACTATTGCGGTAAATGTTCTGAATTTTGTGCATATAATGCACTAGCTGTTGTTCCATCTGACGTGCTTGTATTTCCAGAGTTGTGTCATTCATGCGGAGGTTGTGAAATTGTTTGTCCACAGAATGCAATCAATTGGAAGAGAAAACCTGTTGGAAAAATCGAGCATGGAATTACAAATGGAGTTGATTTCTACCATGGTTTGCTGAATGTTGGAGAGATCCAGGCTGTTCCAGTGATTAAGGCATTGAAAAAAAAGATCGACAAAGAAGGAAATGTAATCATTGACGCTCCACCAGGAACATCCTGCCCAGTCATTGAATCAATCAATGGCTCAGATTATTGTATCCTAGTCACTGAACCTACACCTTTTGGACTTCACAATCTCAAACTTGCTATTGCTGTTGTAAGGCATTTGTATATTCCATTTGGGGTCATTATCAACCGCGATGGCGTTGGTGATAAAAAGGTCGAAATGTATTGTCAAACGGAGAAAATCCCCATTCTCATGAAGATACCTCACAGTGAAGAAATTGCAAATCTTTACTCTATAGGAATTCCCTTTGTAAAAAAACTTCCTGAATGGCATGAAAAGTTTACTGAACTTTTCAGACGGATACAAGAGGGGGTGAGAACCTGAAACAGCTTACTATTATCAGTGGAAAAGGAGGAACAGGAAAAACATCCATTACTGCGGCTTTTGCTTCCCTTGCAGAAAATGCAGTACTTGCTGACTGTGATGTTGATGCTGCGGATCTTCATCTTATTCTTAATCCTGCTATCAAAAAAACAATGGGTTTTCATGGACTCAAGATCGCGTCCATTGACAAAGAAAAATGCATTGATTGTAAAAAGTGCTATGAGTCTTGTAAATTCGACGCAATCGATGAAGATATAACTTTTAACAAAGATGCGTGTGAAGGTTGTGGTGTCTGCAAGTATGTCTGTCCAGAAGGAGCCATCTCAATGGTTGATAGGGATTCAGGCCTTGCCTATATTTCTGAAACACGTTTTGGACCTATGTCACATGCAAGACTCAATACTGCTGAGGAAGCTTCAGGAAAACTTGTAACTGTAGTAAGAAACAATGCAAAAGATATTGCTGAAGAGAAGAAGAAAGATTTGATTATTATCGATGGACCACCAGGGATTGGCTGTCCAGTCATCTCTGCCATAACTGGTGTTGACCTTGTTTTAATTATTACTGAGCCTACACTTTCTGCCATTCATGATCTAGAACGAATACTTGGTGTTGCAAATCATTTCAATATTCCAGCTGTGGTTGGTATCAATAAATATACTATCAACAAGGACAATACAAGAAAAATTGAGCAGTACTGCAAAGAAAAAAACATAGATGTTGTTGGAAAACTACCATACGATGTTGCTATGACTGAAGCCATGGTTAAAGAAAAAAGTGCGATCGAATTCTCAGACAATGACTTAGCCGATAGGATTACCGACATGTGGAGTAAAGTTGAGAGAAGGCTGTTTGCATGAGTAAAAATGATGACTTTGAGAAAATGGTAACAGAAATTCAAAGAAAAATTGAGCGCGAAGAAGAGTTGACATATTCAAAGACGGTGATAGCTGAGTATCAAAATCCAAATAATTTCCGCAACATGAAAAGTCCTGATGCTCTTGGAAAAGTAAAAGGATCATGTGGTGACACTGTGAAGATAACTCTCAGCGTAGAAAATGATATCATAACAGACGCGTGTTTCTGGACAGATGGTTGTGGAGCAAGTATTGCTTGTAACAACATGCTGACAAACATGATAAAAGGAAAAACAATGGAAGAAGCATCTACTATAACAAGTACAAAACTTCTTGAGAATTTAGGAGGTCTTCCCAAGGAACACGCGCATTGTGCAACTCTTGCGGTAAGCACACTACGTGAGACAATCAAAGATTACCATAAAGATTAAAAACAGAAGGAAAATAGTTAAAAACTAATTATATGGGGTGAAATTTGTGAAACATGTGCATCACACGGAAGTAAAATTAGAGGACCCTGCTGAGCAGGGAGTGAAAGACGTACAATTAAGATGGCTTATTTCAAAGAAGGCTGGTGCAGAGAACTTTGCCATGCGTCTTTTTGAGATAAAGCCTGGAGGATATACTCCATTACATCAACATGATTGGGAGCACGAAGTATTCATTCTTGAGGGAAACGGTGTTATCAAAAACAAGACAAATAAGGAGGCTTTTGGAGAGGGAGATGTGCTTTTTGTCCCATCCATGGAATGGCATCAGTTTGTAAATACAGGTAAGGAAACGCTAAAATTTCTTTGTCTAATTCCGTGTAAAGAGTGATTTTGAGTATGATATTTCTTGGGTTTTTTAACCGAAAGGGCGGAAAAACCGGTTCCAATAAGCAAGCTCCCCCAAGTAAAGAATGGCCAGACCATGCAGTTACTCTGGATGGAAAAAACTTCAACGAATTTATACAAAAATATCCATTATCTGTGGTGGATTTTTGGGCTCCCTGGTGCGGACCATGTAGAACAATGATACCGAGATTGAGACGGTTATCAACAATTTACAAGGGAAAAGTAGCTTTTGGTAGACTCAATACTCAACAGAACAAGGACATTTCCAAACAATACAAGATCATGGGAATTCCCCATCTGGCGTTTTTTAGTTACGAAAAGAAACTCACTAGTACAACGGGAGTAAAGTCCGTCGGTGACATTAAAGATATAATTGATGATCTCCTAAAGAAGATATAATGTCAAAAATGTTGACGATACGATGTGCAAAGTGCAAAAGCAAAACCTTTAGATATTTAAAGATTGGAAAAGGCAGAGTGTTGCATTGTTGGAAGGGGAGAATTATAGAAGATTATAGCATTCATGAGGGGATGGAGATCAAATGCCAATGTGGAAATCTAATTGGTATTGATGAAGAGAAATGGATCAAAATGAAACAGAATGCCTTCATTCATTAACAGAAACAGAATTTATCTGCAAAACATAATATGAAAACGTATCTTTTATGGAAGGCTGCTTCAATGGAAATCAAAAGATTGAATGAAGAAATAAGAGCATGCAATAAATGTAGACTGTCTGAAACCAGAATTAACGCCCTATCTGGAGAAGGGAAACTCAATGCTAGACTTATGCTTATTGCCCAAGCGCCTGGGGAGAACGAAGATCAAGAGGGGATAATGTTCATTGGACCCTCAGGTAAAGTTTTGGATGAATTATTACAGATATCCTGTGTTGATAGAAAGGAACTTTACATGACAAATCTTGTTAAATGTATGCTCCCAAAGTATAGGAAACCAAAGCAAGATGAAATCGATATTTGCAGCGGTTATCTAGACAGAGAGATAGAGCTGATAGACCCTAAGATACTGGTTCCCCTGGGACATTACTCGACAACATATATCTTTAAGAAATACAATCTTTTGATTCCGTCTAAGCAAGATTTTTACGCGCTCTACGGCAGGCTTTTTCTATCAACTTCCAGAAAAATATTGCCATTGCAACATCCCGCTGCGATCCTTCACAGGCCTGAACTTAAAGAGGTTTTAATAAAAAATTATCACAAGCTGAAAATACTCTCTAAAGATTGTAAATGGTATCTGGTATGTCCAATGAAAAGATTTTATGAAGAGGGAAAATTAGATAGAAAATGGGTTGGGTTATATTGTAAAGGGGATTGGGAGAATTGTATTCGTTATCAAATGGAGGAAACCGGAGAGCCACATGCAGACTGGATGTTACCAGATGGAACCATTGATGAAGAATTAAGAAATATGTAGGGGATTGTTACGGAACTTGTTGTGGTACATAACACCGAATCGTGCAAAAAAGTTTTATGTCTTAGCTTTATCCACTAATTCATAGCGGGATCGCACCTATGGAAACGAAACTATGTTGCTGCTGTTAGGTTCTTTTCGTTATATAGTTCAATACTGATAAAGAGAGTTTGAGGTGGCATTAGAAGTGGGTAAAGAAAGAAACGTTGGGGAAGACATTCTTGATCTTATAGGGAATACCCCATTAGTTAAAATTAACAGACTTAATCTCAATCCAAATGTAACTATTTATGCTAAGTTAGAAGGGGACAATCCGGGTGGAAGTATAAAAGACAGAATTGCACTAAAAATGATTGAACAGGCAGAGTCTGAAGGTACTCTATCAAAGGGGAAGACGATTATTGAACCTACGTCTGGCAATACTGGTATTGGTCTTGCAATGGTAAGTGTGATCAAAGGGTATGACATTGAGATTGTAATGAGCGAAGCAGTTTCTATCGAGAGAAGGAAGATTCTAAGGGCTTTTGGCGCGAAGTTAATACTTACTCCTACAGAGCTTGGTACGGATGGTGCGATAGAAAAGGCAAGGGAGCTGGTTAAACAATATCCTGAAAAATATTTCATGCCCGATCAGTTTTCAAATCATTATAATAAAATGGCACATTACGAAACTACAGCAAGAGAGATCATAGAGCAGACCGATGGTAAAGTAGATTATTTCGTTTCAGCAATAGGAACCTCTGGAACTATTATGGGCGTTGGAAAATATCTAAAAGAGTATAATCCAAATATACGCATAACGTGTGCTCAACCAGTAAAAGGCCATTATATCCAAGGTCTGAAAAATATGGAAGAGGCAATAGTTCCCTCAATATACGACCCCTCCCAAATTGATGAGACGATTATGATTGAGACTGAAGATGCATTCGAAATGACAAGACAACTTGCAGCAAAAGAAGGAATATTTGCTGGAATGAGTAGCGGTGCAGCAATGATTGCAGCATTGGAAACGGCAAAGAGGGCAGAGAGAGGAATAGTTGTTGTGATATTCCCTGACAGAGGAGACAGATATCTGAGTACTGACTTGTTTTAAGGATCCGTATTTTTCATGAATTGAGGAACTAAAAGAATATCAATGTCATGTGAAAAAAGATGTAAGAGGTTTATGAAATGAAACTCACAATAGTCTATGACAATGAGATCCACAAAAAGATGCTGGTTTAAAATCAGATTGGGGATTTTCTTGTTTGATAGAAACAGAAAATGAAAATATTCTCTTTGATACTGGAGCAAAAGGCAAGATATTGCTTAACAATATGGAGAAACTTGATGTATATCCAGAGAAAATTAACAAGATAGTAATATCGCACGAGCACTGGGACCATTATGGAGGATTGAAAGCGCTTGTACCTCTTGTCGGTGATATAGAATTATACCGACTTGGAAAAGAAAGCCCCAGTGGAAATATGAATCTAATAACTGTAAAAGAACCCCGGGAAATCATCGATGGGGTATACACAACAGGGAGATTAACTGGTACACCAGTAGACGAGCAATCGCTGGTTCTTAAGGGTAAAAAGGATTGGTATGTTCTTACTGGTTGTTCTCATTCAGGCGTTAAAGAAATCCTCAATGCTTCGAGGGAGTATGGTAATGTAGCTGGTCTGATTGGTGGGTTGCATGATTTCAATAATTTTCATATTTTAGGCACATTAGAACTTGTTTGTGCGATTCATTGTACCAAACATAAAAAGGAGATACAAAGATCGTATCCCGAGATTAGCGTTGAAGGAGGCGTAGGAAGGATAATCGAGATCTGAATAAACATCCGTTGAATATAAAAAAATATGGATGGATTATCTCACTTATGTTTTTTCTACTCTCCTAAATAAAACCTTGTCAAGTCTAGGTCTATTATGCATTTCTTTTTGTTCTGAATCTGAAGTGGATGGTTCGATTTCAATTTTTTCTGGATTGAAAACAACCTCTTCGATTTTAGGTGATTCTTCATGGTGATCATCTGTTTTCTTTTCTAAATTGGTTGGAGTTGTATCTTCTTTATTTTCATTTCCTCTACCTATTTCGTTAAACTCGGGAGAAAAGTCGTTTGGTTCAGTTGATTTCTTAGGAGGTGTTATAAAAACTTCCTCGATTTTAGATGACTCTTCAGAATAATCATCTGTTTTCTTTTCTAAATTGGTTGGAGTTGTATCTTCTTTATTTTCATTATCTTCTTTTGCTTCTCTGGACTCTGGAAAAACACCTTCCGTTTCGGTTGATTTCTT
>JAUWWG010000059.1 GCA_030616985.1 Thermoplasmatota archaeon | reverse complement strand
TTGTTTCAGATACTGTAAAAATGAGCTTTTTACATTGATTATTTTCCTTTAGGATTTGCCTTAAACCATTCTAATGTGCTATAGAATCGCTGAACCGCTGTTATATTGCCCATTACTGCAAAGTAGATTAGAACCCACTCCAAAAGAGAAAAACCCCAAGGCATTTGAAAATTATAATGGAGTATTATGTGCTGGATAAGGGGGGTAATCATCAAAAGTACAAGCCTATCGGCTCTTCCCAATAGCCCAGAATAATCTCGCTTATATCCAATGGCCTGTGCTTGGGTTCCCATATAACTTGTAAGCAACATACCTACGATTGCAAGAAGGCCAATTCTCACGTCACACCAAGAACTCAGTGCAAGGCCACCGACCATAAAAACATCGGCATATCTATCTATTGCATGGTCAAGAAAATCCCCTCTTTTCGACGCTTTGTTGGCCAATTTCGCAACCTTTCCATCAATAGCATCAAAAAGACCATTTAGAAAGACAAATGAGGCAGCACCAAACAGGTATTAATTTACCGATTCCAACTCTGGAGACGAGAAATAAAAGAACAATCCTGCAATAAAAGCAAAAATCAAGGAGATCCACGTTAAAGCATTAGGATTAATCTTTGAAAACCGTTTGGCTATTACTGATAAGAGGGGATCAATATTTCCCCTTTGATTTTCAAGAACCATTTTACTCAGCCTTATTTTAAAAATCTTTCAGTATCTCTTCGGACCAATCAATGTTTCCTATATTATGTTTTTTCATATGCTCAAACTTGTTTTTGATAATTTCCATAATCAAGGCTGCTACGTCGATTATATTCATGTCTGTTGTATCTATTTCAATTACATTTTTTTCAGGATGACTATCCACCGTTTCACAGAGTATTATATCCAATATTTCTGCCTCTATATTTTCTTTTATTTTCTCCTTTTTCCATCCCTTTTGAGACAGACGCTTTCTTAGTTCATCGGGGTGACATCTAAGAACGATCACCTTATCTACACTTTTCAATAGATGTGATAGATGTCCTTCAATAAAAACAATGTCTTTTTCCTTATAGTTCTCCTTTATATATCCATTTAATTTATCAACATCTACTATTTTTGAATTTCTTTTCTCATCATTGCCAATAAAAAAATCTTCACCGGCTGCAACCTTATTTATATCAACTATCTCAAAACCATTCTCATGTAAAATATTTGAAATAGAGGTTTTCCCAGTTCCAGGCGTGCCAGTAAGAGAAATAAGCATTCTATATCAACTTATGGTAATCATATCCATGGAATCCTTCTTTGAAGCAGTAGTGCAGCTCTTGGAAATCCTTTCTGAATTCTTTGATCGCTGCTTTTATTGTCTTTGTATCTTCGTTTTTCAGTAGTGCTCTTTCGTAGAATTCGGCAATTTCATCCATTTCGTTTTCTTTCATGCCGATTCTTGTAAGTTCAGGTGTTCCCAGTCTTAGACCTGATGGATTTAACGGGTCTTTATCGCCAGGAATCGTGTTCATATTGGTTACAATACCTGCATCTTCAAGTTTTTTTGATGCTTCATTTCCTTTTCCTGGTCCAATTTCAAGTAAAATCTGGTGGGATTTAGTAAAGCCAAGTTTTTCACCAAATACCTTAAAACCCCTTTCACATAGTGATTGTCCCAGACTTTGTGCATTTTTTATTATCTGTTTTGCATATGCTTCACCAAATTCTAGATGTTCGGCATACGCTATTGCCTTTGCTGCAACATGGTGAAGGTGATATGAAGAAGTAACTCCAGGAAACACTCCAAAGCTTAATTTTCTCAAAAATGATTTATCCTCTTTTGTATTTCCTTTGTGATCTGATACAATCATTCCTCCTTGCGGTCCTGGTAGGGTTTTATGAGTACTCCCACTCATTACATCAGCTCCCTCCCTTAAAGGATCTTGGAATTGTTTTCCTGCAATAAGACCTAAGACATGTGCAGCATCGTAGACTAGATATGCACCCACGTCGTGTGCCGCTTCTGCGATTTCTTTTATTGGGCTTGGGAACAAAAAGACAGACCTCCCGTTTAATGCAAGCTTTGGTTTTACTCTTTTAATGAGTTTTACAGCACCGTCAACATCGATGTTCATCTCTTCATCATTGAACGGGTAGGAAATAAGATCAATGCCCCTAACACCTGCTGCGCCCCATTTTCCAAAAGAGATATGGGCACCATTGGCAAGATCTAAAACTGTTGCAGTTTCCCCTGGTTTCATGAGTGCCTTTAAAATCGCAATATTTGCAGTTGTACCTGCAGTTGGTCTCACGTCGGCATAGTGACAGTTGAAAAGTTTTTTTGCAAGTTCCATTGCTTTTTCCTCTACATTGTCAAAAAACTTACATCCTTCGTAATATCTGTGGCCAGGGGTGCCTTCGGCGTATCTTCCATGAAAATCTGTAATAAGCATTTCCTTACACAAAGGTGATAATACGTTTTCACTTGCTATCATTGGAAGTGAGTTAGCAAAAAACTCATTATTTTTCATAGCCTGCTTTCTGACATATTCAACTTCGTTATACCAATTCATAGAAACCACACAAAAGCCCTAATCTATGAATCCAATAAAAAGGTAATGGAAAACATAAACAATGCAACTGAAAATGGTGAGATTAGATTTCTATAAACTCTCTGGGTGCCTTTGTAAGTATTTCTACACCATCTTTTTTTATTAAGATATCATCCTCTATCCTCACGCCGCCAAATCCAGGTATATAGATGCCTGGTTCAACTGTGAGTACCATGTTTTCTTTTAACTCAACTTTACATTCAGAGTTAAATCCTGCGCCAGCATCGTGAACAGCAAGACCAACTGGATGTCCTGTTGAATGAATAAAACGGCCTTTAAATCTTGTATTATCAATGTATGTGCTTACTGCATCATGCACGTCATGCGCTTCTATGCCTGGGCGTATCGCATCAAAACCAGTCCTTTGCGCATCTAAAACAGTTTCGTACATATCCTTCTGTTCTTTACTGGCTTTTCCAAATACAAACGTTCTGGTCATATCGGAGTTGTATTTTCTAAAACGTGCACCAAAATCAAATAAAGTAAAATCGCCACTTTTCAACCGATAATTTCCATGACTATAATGCGGCTCCGCTGTGTTTTTTCCAAAGGATGATATAGTTTTAAAAGCACTCTCATCAGCACCATTTTTCTGCATGAGATAATTAATCTCGGCAGCTATTTCAAACTCATGTATTCCCTCATGCAGAATATCTGGTATCATTTTCATTACCTTATCAGCTATACTGCATGCTTCCTTGATTGTTTTTATTTCAAATTCGTCTTTTACAAGTCTTGCTTTTGCAAAAGCTTCTGAAACATCCACAAATTCCGAATTTGGACATCTGTCTTTGATTCTACAGAAATCTCTATGTGAAATTCCGCTGAAGTTTAAACCAATGTTTTTAAGAGGTGAGAGTGTGTTTTTGAAAAACTCGTTGAACTCCTCTCCGTTTTTGTAGATATTTAGATTTGCATTGGATTTTTTTGCGGATTCTGCTTCGAGTTCAGATATTATAATATCAACCTTTCCAGTGGGGCGCAAAGCAGCCACTGAACCTTCAAAAAGACCCTTGTCCAGACCTGTGACATAAAAGAAATTGTCATCAATATAAGGTTCGGATGAGTTTTTTATTATTATTGCATCCGGTTCTCTTTTCAGGTTGCTAAAAATGTTTTTTATCCTCTTCTCAAATATCATAATATCAACACGAACAGACTATCGCCTATATATATTATATCAGCCCAAAATAAATAAAAAGAAACGAATCTAGGTGTATATAAAATTAAATATTTAATTTCTATACTGCTTAACCAAGCCCTGTAGATCCGTTAAATCGTTTTTGATAGTTTCGACCTGTTTCATTTTTTCTTCTTCGAAATTGTCAAGTATCTCTGGCAATGCTTTAGTGAGCTTATAAATGTGGACTGGCCTTCCCTTCCCTTTTTTCTTCAAATCTCTCTTTTTTGCCCATCCTCTTCGTCTCAATTCTTGCATTGCCACACTTACCTCAGGTTGCCTTAAATCTGCACCTTGCTCAACCTCTGCAGAGCGGCATTCGTCAACCTGTGATATATACATGAGTGTTTTGGCAAGATTCTTCGGCATCCCAAGTTCGGCGAACAATTGAACGGCCTTATCGTCTTTTTCATCCAATACAAATGATCTTTTTCGCTTCATTTTCCTCTCCTCGAGACATAAATCATTTGTGAGTATTTATATTTTTCTTATTTTTTCAATTTTTGATGAGTTTTTTGGTTTTAGATAACATTGTATTGTTATTATCAAAATTTCTAATTTTTATTTTACTTTCACTAATCATTTTCTTAGCAAGATCATCAGGATATTCGCCAGAATAGACTATCTCCTTAACACCGGCATTTATCAACATTTTTGCACAAACAACACAAGGGGTATTGGTACAATATAATATAGAATTCTTTATTGAGATCCCAAAAACAGCTGCCTGAATAATCGCGTTTTGTTCTGCATGTAGTCCCCTACATATTTCATGTCTTTCACCAGATGGAATGCCTAGTTCTTTTCTTAGGCAACCAACCTCTGAACAATGTTTGAGACCCTTTGGGGCACCGTTGTATCCCGTACTCAGTATGTGCTTATCTTTTACGAGAATGGCACCTACATTTCTTCTCAGACAGGTGCTTCTTTTTGCCACGAGGTGGGCCATTTCCATGAAATATTCATCGTATGATGGTCGTTCTCCCATAAAAATCAAGAGATAATAGCTAGACCTGCTTAATAAAATTATGATAAATCCAATAAAACTGATGATAAAATATCATTATGTCGATATTTTGCAAATCTCCACCTCTTTTGTGTTTGAAAATGGGAGGTTGGGAGGAAAAATATAAGTTCTAGGAGCCGTTTATGCAATGTGAGGATGCATCAAATGAGAAATATTATTTTAGAGTTTGGCATAAACGCAGGGAAAGTGTGGAAGGCACTTAATTCGTGGGGATCACGTACAGAATCTCAACTAATAGAAAACACGAGACTTAGCGCGAAAGAGGTACATGCTGCAATTGGATGGTTAGCACGAGAAAATAAAATATACAAAGACGGCGAATTGTTTAAACTTGGAGAAACAAATCTGACGGTTAAACTTGGAGAAAACGCCGGTAAAATATGGTATGTGCTTCATACGCAAGGGGAAGCAGACATATTGCATATCTCAAAGTTGGCACAGATGGATGAGAGAGATACTTACTTTGCTTTAGGTTGGTTGGCTAGAGAGGGGAAGATAAATACAAAGGTGAGTGGAAGAAATGACGAAGTGAGATCAGCCAAGCTTGAGATGGAAAACATGAAAGGGGAGTTAGAATCATTGCAGGCAGATTTGGGAGCAAGAAACCATATAATTAAAGAAATGACTACTCAACTTACAGAAAGACAAACTCAATTTGTAGAGAATATGAGTGCTGTTGAAAGATTACAGATGGAACTGGAGCAAAATCAAGACAAAATGGCGGAAATGAAGGTGGAACTAAATAAAAAAACAGACGATTTATTGCGATTGCAGGATGAATTAGGAACCGATTTTTTAAATCCAGAATTCAGCGCAAGTACACTTTTCAGCAAAGATATTCCTTTGACACAGCTACAAAAACAACAGAATGTGTCAGAGGTTGGTGAAGATCGTCATGGAAAAGAGAACTTTGGTTGGAAGGATAAACCACGACGCAATTGTGGTGAGATGGATATATCTCATGATGTTGCAAAGAATCTTAGAACAAAAACATTAGATGACGATGAATCAGAAAATTGATACTTGGATTAAAACTATTTGTTTTCGTCAATATTGTGCTAGGGATTAACTTAAAATGTCCATTTAATGCTATTCCATTAAACTGCGCTACATCATCAAACTTAAAAGGATGGAATGTATATCCAGACTGCAGAAGTTAATTTTAAAGTTGCAGGAGAGATTAAGATGGTATATAAATATGGGATTTATCAGTCCTCTGGTGCGAGTTGTATATTTTATAAGGAAGATGAAGATGGCAACCAGTCGACTTTCAATCTCTTTGTTGCACCTGAGATGGATGTTAAAGGTAAAAAAACAATCTTTGCTTTAATTGATAATGAGCAAATAGGGGAAGATAGTTGGTTTGGAGTTAGAGATTTAACCATACAGGATATATTTAAGGCATTTGATGGATGGGCATCTGGGGCTCCAATTGTCTTTGAGCTAGATGCTCAAAGAAACATAGGTAATTTTTTAAAGTTGGCGTTAGAAACTACTGGGAAACCAACGTCTTGATTATAAAAAATTTGGGAATTGGAGAGAGTGACTGGAGGTTTCTCCTTTTATTTTTTCAATTTAACTCCGATTTCCTGAAGATCTTTTGGTACAAAAGAATTCTTAAAAACCTTACGTGCATCATTTTCCAATATGCGGTAGTCCAGGTATCTGGGGCTGATATGGGTGAGAAATAATTTTCCCACATCTGCTTTTTTAGCTATTTCTGCAGATTGAAATGCAGTGGCATGTCCATATTCATTTGCGATATCTTCCAGTTCGGAGTCAAATGTTGAATCGTGAATCAAAACATCTGCATCTTTTGAGAATTTGATCATGTCCTTGCAAGGTTTTGTATCACCAGATATGACTATTTTCCGTCCCTTTCTAGGTGGACCTAATACTACATCCGGGGTGATTTTTCTACCATCTTCTAGTGTTATAGTTTTTCCACGTTGAAGTTTACTAAACACGGGTCCTTCAGGAATGCCTAGTTCTAAAGCCTTGGGCTTGTTAAACTTGCCTGGTCGCATTTTTTCTTCGAGACTGTAGGCAAATGCCGGGACGCCATGTTTAACCTTTAGAATTTTTATCTCATACCCGTTAAAATCAAGAACATCTCCATTATTTACTTCATGTGGAAATATCTTATAACCTGGCCTAAAATATCCAAGAGATAAAAGCTGGGATACAAGTTCTATTATTCCCTTTGGACCATAGATGTGCAGAGGCTTGCTTCTATCATTCAACTGCATTGTCTGAATAAGGCCAGGTATTC
The DNA here is from genome assembly GCA_030616985.1 of Thermoplasmatota archaeon. Taxonomy (GTDB): domain Archaea; phylum Thermoplasmatota; class E2; order DHVEG-1; family DHVEG-1; genus JAUWWG01. The sequence goes on along the minus strand of JAUWWG010000059.1, from coordinate 5,611 downwards.
CTAGAAAATGATCGCCGTGGAAATGCGTAATAAATATCTTGGATATCTGCATATAGCTAAGATTTGATTTCTGAAATTGCCTTTGTGTTCCTTCTCCGCAATCAAACAATATGACTTCACTATCCCTTTTAATGGCTACTGAAGATACGTTTCGTTTCACAGTTGGCCAGCTGCCACCAGTTCCAAGAAATATGATACTCAGTTGCGTCATCTAAAAGAAGGGATTGTGCTTTATTGTAAAAGCGTTGTGGTTATTTCTGAAATACAGCAAAATAACGAGTTAGGCTCCTATGGGCTCTAAAGCCATGTTTTTCTACCAATGAAAAATACTTTTCACCTAACGGCAACATGTCTTTATTTGACAGTCCAATGACTGCTCTACCATTTTCTTTTAAAACGCACGATATGTTCTCAAAAGCCCGCTCATACAGCTTACGTATATCTTCTCCCTTTGTTGTAGTTGCCTTTCCATATGGGAAATCGGTTACAACGGCATCAATTTCGGCAGCATGTTTGGCAATATCGCCAATATCGGAACAGAACAATTCATAGTCTGTTATATCGTAGAAATCAAGATTTTTCTTACATCCCTCAACCATTTTGTCTTCGATGTCACTCCCAATCACTCTTGCACCAATCAAACCCGCCTCAATCAAAATGCCCCCTGTACCGCAGAAAGGATCCAAAAGTGTTTCCCCCTTTTTGATGGCAGACAAGTTGACCATAACCCGTGCTAGCTTGGGATGTAGAGAAATGGGTGAAAAAAACGGACGATGCTGTGCTTTCCTGTTTTCAAAGTAACTTCTGTTTACCTCTGATACTTTTAAACCAATGTATGCAGTTGAATTGGTAATTAATCCACGCACCTCGATATCGGGATTTTCAAGAGTCACCCTCCTCTCTTTTGAGTAGATATCTGCCAATGTTTGTACTATTGGCCGTGAATCAATAGTGTTTGATCTGTTTTTACATCTTATGGCTATTGAACCATTTTTTTTGATATGATTCTCTATAGCATATTTCTTTATCTCTATGGTGGATGGTGGACAAGAGAACAACATTTCGTCAATGTAAAATGTGAGTGACAGTCTACTAGCCAATTTTTTAATATTGCTCTCTTTGACATCCGTATCTACAACCAAAACATCCTCATTTGATTCTATAACTTTGTAATTAATCTTCTCAGCTCTAAGGCAGGCTAAAATCTCTGCCGCTGGCAACGTTTTATGTTCTTTGGATAATTCGAATATGAACTTCATAGCTCCCTCAGAAATGTTCTATCGATTTTTAAATACGGCCTTGATCAAAAATGGGGCTACAAGTGTAGTTGCAATGGTTAAAAGCAAGGTCATGGCAAGTATCTGATGTTCAACCTCCGTACTTGATAATAACCCACTAGAAATTGCGGAGCTTACAATAATCAGTGCCAATTCCATTCTTGGAATCATTCCTACGCCCACCTGTAATGATTCTCTATTTTTCATTCCGGCTAGTCTTGCTCCAATTCCGCAACCAGCTATTTTTCCGACAATACCAACAGTAATGATTACTAATGCTAGTAGGCCAATAGCAGCAAACGATGAGATGTCCTCACCAACTCCATTCCACAAGCTAGCTCCGACCCATACAAAAAACAGCGGAATAAAAAATCCATATCCTATTGTTTTCACATCGTCGATAATCCTCCTGGATTTTATGGTATGTCCTATTACAAGTCCAGCGATAAATGCACCTATTATTCCTGCTATACCACATCTATCGGCAAAGAATGCAAATAGTAGAAGTATGGCTAGGGAGATGCTTAAAAGGGCTTTTGGCAGATGTATTTTTTCTCCGAGATCTAGTATTCTGTCCATAATTTTTAATCCAAGATACAAGAATATAATGAAGAAAATTGCTATTTTTACTCCCACATAGATTGGCGGATCTGTTCCCAAAAAGAATGCCAATAGAATGATACCAAAAACGTCATCGATAACGGCGCCTCCCAGTATAGTAGTGCCAACGTCCGAATCTAAAACATTTAGATCAAGTAGTGTTCTAACTGTTACACCTACTGAAGTGGCAACTAATATCAGCCCTATAATGGCGCTGTCCTTTGTTGAAAAACCAAAAAACAAGGCAGCCCCAATACCCAATATCAATGGCAGAATTACTCCACCAATAGCAACAAAAGATGATGATTTCCCCATCTTTTTTAATTTTGGTAAACTTGTTTGCAATCCTGATATAAAAAGCATGAATAATATTCCAATTTCTGCCAGTAGTGTAAACTCATTAGAAGTAAAGTCTAATTGAGGTGGCGAAAAAGTAATATTTAAAAAAGAATATTCCTGTCCAGAAAAGAATGCGATTCCTAATCCTCCTAAAATTATGCCTGCTAGTATTTCACCTATGACTGCAGGTTGTTTTAGTTTGTCAAAAATATGTCCTAAAATTCTTGCAAATATTAGAGCTAGAGCAATTAATAATATAACATCAAGTTCCGTTGGAATCAACCTTCTTCGTCTTCTTCTACCATTGGATGGTATTGAGTGGCACCATAATATTTCCTAATTAGCTGGTGTAAAGTAAGCTCTCCGATAATCTTTTTATCTTCTATAACTGGAAGTCTCCTCAGTTTGTGTTTTACCATTTTCATCAAAGAATCTATTATCTTATCATCAGGGCCACAATCTATGATTCTGTGGCACATAACATCCTCTGCAGTCTTTGCAGTCCCGTGTTTAATAGAACTTATATCGGGCATGCCAAAGACATATGATGGGAGGTGCTTTGGAGCAAGTATTGATAAAACATCGTGTTCAGTTATAATTCCAACAAGTTCTTTATCTTCCTTGTTTTCAATAACCCATATATGGTTTCTACCACTAAGAATTGATAGGACGTGATGGACGTCATCTTTTTTCTCAATCAAGGGGAGATCCCACACTCTTTTATCCATCAACTGCTTGACTTTAAGTTCATAAAAATCTGATATTAACTTATTATCTCTTGCCATCTAATTAGTCATAAAGTAAAAAGCAATATTTAGTTTTTACCAGTAGAACATTTAGAATTGAGATGTACTGTTCCAATGTTAAAATATAATTTACTTCTGGTTTTATGCCTTTGATGTGCGCCAGGTCAAACCTGCATTTTTAGGTGATGTTTATCGATATTCTCTCCTTTCGTTGTGCTCTTTTTATGTTCCTTTCCACCAAGGTTAACCTTGCAACTCTCCGCTACTCTAGAGATGTACCGTATTATTTTTTTATTCCAATCCTTTAACTGTCAAAATCGGTAAATTTCCATGGATAAAATTACTGGACGCAGTTGATTTTTCAGCGGATTCCGGATGTGTTTCTCCAATTATATTTTTGGTTTCTTTACAGCATTGTAAATTGTTTATCCTTTGTTCCATGACAAATACTTTAGCAACATTTTCAATGTCATGTATATCATCCATAGTTGAAATTACACCAGCGATTTTGATTTCGATTTTTACCACCTCCCGTATGATTGAATTTATCAATCATGTTAATATTTGTCATCCGTATTATATAAACTTTTGGACTCTCTCAATTCCGATTCTTTTTTCCGTTTATACTCCATAAAAGAATTCAAATTTTATTATTTGATGTTACAAAAATCATCTTTGTTAATCTTTCATCTGAGTGCTTTGATTTATCTTTATGTTGTTCCGGTATTGGATATGTTGCCCCTTTTTTGGTAATCTTGATGTTCATACCAGTTGGCATGTTGATAGTTTACTGTTGAATATTTGGTCATTTGTCAAAAAACTTCTTTCTCAAGAATAAAAAATACACTAGAGAATTACTATCTTTTCTCCTTGTCTCTTTTCTTCACTTTCTCATCTATTTTCGCTCTGATATCATCCATTCCTTCAAACCATTTATCTACCCCTTCTTCATCGATCTTCCCTGTTATTCTATCTATTTCGTATCTGATATTATGTGTTCCTTCAAACCAATCGTACTCATGTTTTCTAGTAGTTTTGCGGGGACTGGTTTTTCTTTTTTCCTCACTTTCACGACTTATGGATACTATTTTTTTATCTTTACTGGATCTATTGATTCGGATTTCTTCAATCTTGGGTCCCCGTTTTGGTTCTATTCGAACGTCTTCTTTTGATTTATGATGGTTAACTGGTTTTCTTATTATTTTGTGGGGTGGTATTAAACCGTTTTTTCTGTTCGTGGTATATTTTTTTGAGGTTTGTTCTTTGAAAAAACCCTCTTGAATTTTTTCAATGGATTTTTTTTGTCTAAAGTTTACAAATAATATGGCTAATATTAGTAGCGCTATAGCAATGAGAATCGGTGCGTACGGATTTTCAACTATCAATTCTATAAAGCCCGGATTTATGTTAACGCCTAGTAGTATTGGTTTTCCATCTATATATCCCTCTTTTTGTGCAATTAAAATTATTTCATTGTGTCCTTCTGGAGCTATTAACCATGCACGACCATTGTCATTTGTAGTATCTACATAATCTTCCCCGGTACAGCTTTGTATTCCCACAGTTGCTCCTGCTACAGATCTTCCATTTTCATCTGTTACTACAACAGAAAACTGCTTGTTCGCTTCAACGGTATAAGTATCGGGTGTAATAATCAGCTGAGGTTTATTTAGTACAGTTATAGTTGCATTATCAGACATGAATCCAGTCTTAGATGCTTTTACTGTAAACATGGTGTCTTCAGACACCTGCGGAGTCTCAATAGTTATTTCAAAATTTTCATCTTCAATAGTAATTTGATATATTTTTCCATTAAACTCTATTTCAACTCCTATTTGATATATCGGTTGGTTGTCTTCATCTAAAATATATGCGCTTACAAGAAAATATTCACCTTCCTCTATCTCGCCAATCTGTTCGTACGATTCATTTGTTACATCTAGGATTAGTCCTTCCTCTTGTGCAGTTACTAGATTGGGGCTGAATATATTCGAAAATAATAGAATTAACAGTGTGAGCAATATAATAACATGGTTATCCCTAGTTTGGGGGTATATTTTTTTCCTCATTAACCACCTTTAATTTTAGAGTGCTGTTCCACTAAAATGTTTTATGGCCTATTTATGTCTTTTTGAATAAATACATATGTTTATGCTCCTAGTGTTTCTCTTTTGTACGCAATCAATTTATCCAATTCTTATATGGAGCAATATTTATTAACATGAAATTTATTAAATTTTAAATATAGTATGGGGATATGCTGCCATATGACTAATCTACTACTTGGAAAAACGATAACTGCTGTAAACAAAGATTTATATATTAATAAGCATGATATTAACTATCGAGGTTGTAATTAGATGCATTTAACCAGAACTCTAAGGATAATTCTACTATCTTCCATATTCATCTTAGGTTCATTGCTACCTGCTCTTATAATTGCTCCAGTAGTTAGTGCAGATCCGGTAAGTGAAGAAACTACGTTTTATTTTAAAGATATTCTTGGTCTTGAAGAACCTGTAGAATACGACTCGATATTTGGTATGTCCGTTCTCGTTTCACAAGATCCACCAACAAAACAGAATGATTCAGAATATCCTCCTATGCTACTCAATGGGCTTGAAATTAATGAGGAGGAATTGACATATT